>JAOZTO010000017.1:5150-14099 GCA_029942265.1 Desulfocapsa sp. | reverse complement strand
CTTCGTAGGCAGGCCTGCTAACAGTCTCAGGCAACGGCCTGTTCCAAAAATTCCAAGTTACCAGAACTTCGAGAAGCTCATTTTTATTCAGCATAGTTACTATCCCCCTCCTTTGATTGGCTGTTGCTTTTCAGTAAACATATCACAAAGCAGGAGAACTTCAACGGGAATTCTCGCTAATTTTCGAGGAATTCAAGTCTGATAATATACGAGCATGTTGCTTTACTCACTCAAACAATAATCTCTTGCAAAAAACATACTTACGAGATAATTTTTGATTCAATCGAATAAAATATACGGATAAGACAAGAAGTCGAATAAAGGGAATGTGCAGGGATCAGGCCAAAGTATTTGAATTGATGACCAGTAAAGGTATTGCACTGAGGGCTATTATTTTACTTCTGAAACCAAAATATCTTATATCATCACAGAAAGTGACCGTTCAACAACTATTGAGGCGATCAAGACCGCTGATGGAGGTTATTAATTGTTATCACATGACCATGTTATCTCCAGGGCATCTATCCAGCGTGACTAGAAGTTTTCCGGCTTGTCGGGTTAAAAAAATCAAAAATGATTAAAGAACATTTTTTTCATGATTCTGGATTACCTTTTGCTATGTGTCGCTATTCAAAAAATAGTGGTCAACATTTCAAACCACATATACATGAAACCTTTAGTATTGGTGCAATAGATCAAGGACAAGTGACATACAAAGTGGGAAAACAGTCTAGGCAATTACTGCCGGGCCGTCTCGCAATTGTCAATCCAGAAGTATTGCATTGCTGTAATCCTGATGATAATTGCCAGCGTACTTACTACATGCTTTATCTTGATATCGATTGGTGTCTACAAGTACAGTATGCTTTATGGGGAAACACAGTGTTTAGGCCGGTAACTGCCATTTTACTGGAAGATAATGCAATATATCATGAATATCTCACCACCATGAAGTCATTAATGACCGAAGAAGCAGATAAACTCGAAAAAGAGTGTACTCTTGTCAAACTCGTAGAATCAATTTTTTTAAGCACTTCTGAAGAAACTATCTTAAAAAAGAAATCCTCTTCCAACATAGATCGATTAAAGCACGAATTAATCCAAGATTTAGAAATTGACATATCTCTTAGAGAAATTGCTAAACCAATGAATGCCAACCCATATACATTGCTTAGGAATTTTAAGGTCGCAACAGGTATTACACCACATGCTTATCGACTAAATTTTAGAATTGAACGCGCAAAAAAACTACTACAAAAAGGTGTGGATGTGTCACAGGTAGCATTGGAATGTGGCTTTTATGACCAAAGTCACCTGCATCGTCATTTCAAAGCCCTTACCGCTGTTACTCCCAAAAAATACCAAGTCAATTTTGTACAATAATTTATTTTTTTAACATTCTATACTCCTGCAATTTAAGGGAGGAAATTATGTTAGAAATAGAAATGGCAGTATTTGCATTTGTGACATCAGCGTCCCCAGGACCTGTTAATATATTAGCTTTTGTTTCAGGTGTTAATTTTAATTTTAAAAGCAGCTTATCTTTTGTACTTGGTGCAACCATTGGTTTTTGCTCGATTCTTATTGTAACAGGATTTGGTATTGGGCAAATTCTCAGAAGTAATATTGTACTATCAGTTAGTCTTACAATTGCTGGTTCTATGTATATGTTGTTTCTAGCTTTAAAACTGGCCAGAGCAAGGATAGATGTTAATCAACAAAAAATCGAAGAACATGATGCTCCAAGATTTCGACAAGGTGCCTTTTTACAATTTATCAATCCTAAAGCTTGGTTTGTGTCAATGTCTGGTGCATCAATGTACCTGCAAGGGGAACACTACCAAGTTCAACTCGTTTTATTTGTCATTATCTTTTTTATCGTTTGCTTTGCTTCTATATCAACATGGGTTTATCTGGGATGTTTAATGTCAAAAAAAATGGGTGCTCGTTCTTTGACAATATACAATAAGGGGGTGGCCAGTCTACTGGTCGTCTTGGTAACATATAACTTATACTCCACGTTACTACCATTATTTACCGACTAACTAACCCGACAAGTCGGAAAATTTTTTACGACGCCATCAAAAAAGACTTAATTACAACATTTGCTGAATTTGCTGGTCTGGTAAAATCCGGTAAAACTGTGAAGGTAGCAATGCCAATGAAAGGAACATCTGATATGGCTTCTGACATCAAAGCCGTCACAATAACAAATGAACCATGTAATGATCTGGGACTGGGTACTATCAACGCAGGCGTTACCTGCTCCTTTGCCATGGAGTGTTATGAGAAAAAACTATTGCACGATTGGAGTGGTATTGAACTAAACCGGGGAAACTCTAAAGCCCAGCAAGAACTGATTAGATTGATGGCTACAAGAGAGGGGTTTGAAGAATTTTTGCCGATGGAACGCCAACTTCTAAGGCTTTACGAGACAGCAGTATCAGTTAAGAGTGCTGCTACAGTGCAGTTCCAGGCCACGAACTCATGTTGATGTCCTGATGATCCAGAGAATTATTTCTGATGTTCTTTAGTAATTCCAAACGCATATCAGCGACTGATTGTAAACAACAGGGATCAACAAACTGCGGGGCAATTGTAAACAGTGGTTCCAGAACAAATAGTCTTTCATATAAACGGGGGTGAGGGAGAATCAGAACTTCATCCTCCATAATTACAGTCCCGAAATATATCAAGTCAAGGTCGATACTCCTGTCCTGATATCCTATATTTTCTCCGTTTCTTACTCTGCCAAGGCGTAATTCAATGTCGAGAAGCACAGCGAGCAGAGCATGGGGAGTGAGGCTGGTGGATAGCTGTCCCACACTGTTAGTAAACCAAGAAGAACTATCCATTCCTACTGGAGCCGTTATAAAAGGAGGGGCTAAAGCCGTGAGCTGTATCGCATCATATTCAGCTAGCAATCTCCATGCCTTCAGCAGGGTCTGACTACTCTCTCCCACATTTGAACCAAGAGCAATAAAAACGTCATTCGTTTCCACGTTTAGATGCCCCCCTTACAAATCACTCTTACAACAACCCTGTTTCTTTCATGGCAGCCGAAAGTATGCCAAGGGACTTTTCATCTATTCCTGTGAGTGGCAAACGCGGTAAACCATTTTTGATTTTACCCATAAGTTCCACACCTTTTTTAGCAGGAACCGGATTGGGAGCAGCAAACATCGAAGTCATTAAAGGAAAGAGCTTGTAGTGAATTTCGTTTGCTTTTTTAATATCACCTGCGAGTGCTGCTTCCATCAAATCTGCCATTCCTCGTGGATGCACATTGGATGTGACTGAAATAAGTCCCTTACCACCAATAAATACAGTTGGCATGGCGGTAAAGTCATCTCCTGAAAGAACGATAAAATCATCAGGGCACTGACGAATCACTTCACTGATCTGCTGTAATGAGGCGGATGCTTCCTTAACACCAATAATGTTTTTTAAATCAGCTAAGCGAGCAACAGTTTCCGGCAAGATATTAATCGAAGTTCTGCTTGGCACATTATACAAAATTGTTGGGATATCAACGGCCTCGCAAATAGCCTTAAAGTGCTGGTACATGCCTTCCTGACTCGGCTTGTTGTAATAGGGTGTTACTGAAAGAACTGCATCTGCACCACTGTCTTTAGCGCTTGCTGTGAGTTCAATTGCCTCTTTTGTGTTATTAGCGCCGGTTCCTGCAATTACAGGAACACGCCCATTAACAGTCTTCACCGTGAGTTCAATAACACGCTTATGTTCATCAAAATCAAGAGTTGCCGACTCGCCGGTTGTTCCACAGGGAACAATTCCATGAGTTCCATTCGCTATCTGAAACTCGATCAAATCAACTAACCCTTGTTCGTCAAGTTCATCATTGATGAAAGGGGTAACAATTGCAACGATTGCACCGTGATATTTTTCCATGATTTCTCCCAATTATGCTAATGCTTCAGCTGTTAACTGACCAGTATATATAACTCTAGCAGGTCCTTGCAGGTACACGTTTTCCACAGTTCCATCTTCCTTTAAATCAAACAAAATTGTAAGCTGTTCACCACCTGATGTGATAACTGTTACAGGGGAAGAAACTCTTCCAGCAACCGCTGCAAAGATTGCTGATGCCACAGCACCTGTTCCACACGCCATGGTTTCATCTTCCACGCCACGTTCATAGGTGCGAACAAGAATAGTGTTATCAGGCAATGATTGTACAAAATTTGCGTTTGTCCCTTCCGGCTGGAAAAGTGGATGAAATCTTACAGTATGTCCCCACTTAGTAACGGGAATATCTGTTTCTTCATCTATAAACAGTACCGCGTGGGGAACACCTGAGTTCACAAATGAAACTTCATGTTTTGTTGCGTCAAGCTCTATTTCCAGACCTATCCGATAGTCAAATGGCTGTGTCATTAGCAAACGCACTTCGTCATCATCAATAACCTCAGCATTAATAACTCCAGCCAAGGTTTCAAAAGACATCTTCTTTTCTGCAATGCCCCTTGCGTATGCAAAACGAGCAGCGCATCTAGCGCCATTCCCACACATCTCCGCAAGTGATCCATCTGCATTATAAAACTGCCATCTAAAATCAACGCTTTGCGAATCTTCTATAAAAATAACACCATCGGCTCCGGCAGAAAATCTGCGACGACACACTTTACGAACAAAATCAGCCATTGCATCTTGGGGCATCAAAGATCTACGGTTATCAATAATAATAAAATCATTACCGGTACCGCTCATCTTGGCAAATGGTACAGGAAATTCGATACTCATCTATTTCTCCACAAATTTGGGAATAGTTTCACCTTGTATCAATGATTCCAGACTTTCACGCTCACGGATAATGGCAAACTGCCTGCCTGACACCATCACTTCTGCAACACGTGGCCTGGTATTGTAATTCGAGGACATGGTAAAACCATAGGCTCCAACACTAAGAACTGCCAACAATTCACCCTGTTCAACCATTGGAAACTCCCGATCTTTTGCGATAAAATCACTGGTTTCACAAATCGGACCCACAACATCAACAACCTGTCTAGGGCCATTATTTTCTTTCACCGTTTGAATACCATGATACGCATCATATAAACTGGGTCTGGCAAGATCATTCATTCCCGCATCAACAACCACAAAGTTTTTCTCTTTCTCACCGCCTCGATTTACCTTGGTGTACTGTACTTCTGTTACAAGAATACCTGCGTTCCCAACAATTACCCGACCAGGTTCAAAAATAAGCGTCACATCCAGACCACTCAACTCTTCTTTAATTGCTTCTGCATATTCCAGCGGATGAGGTGGTGTTTCATCATCGTAGGTTATCCCAACGCCACCACCTAGATCAAGGTATTTGATACGAATACCTTGGTTTGCCAGACGTTCAACAAGAACTTTCAGCTTGCGCAACGTTTCAACAAATGGTGCAATAAGAGTCAACTGAGAGCCAATATGACAGCTCACACCCTGCACTTCAACATTAGCCATTTCGGCAGCCTGTACATAAAGATCGAAGGCTTCATTAATGGGAATTCCGAACTTGTTCTTGGCAAGACCTGTTGAAATATAGGCATGGGTTTTAGGATCAACATCAGGGTTCACCCTAAAGGCAACTGGTGCCGTAACGCCCATATCACCTGCTACACGATTTAAGCGTTGCAGTTCCTGTTCTGATTCAACATTAAAAAGAAGAATTCCGGACTCCAAACCATAATGGAGTTCCTCCTCTGTTTTACCAACCCCGGAGTAAATAATTCGTTGGGGAGAAATACCGGCTTTCAAGGCACGAAACAACTCTCCACCTGAAACAATATCGGCGCCTCCACCAAGCTCTCCAAAGAGCGCTAATATACCTATATTTGAACAACTTTTCACAGCAAAGCATGTCAAATGATCAACATCTTTAAACCCAGAATCGAAGGCTTCAAAGTGGCGCATAAGCGTTGCTTTGGAATAGAGGTAAAAAGGAGTACCGACTTCTTTGGCAATATCACTTACTGCAATATCTTCACAGAAAAGTTGCCCGTTTTTATACTGAAAATGATTCATGATAAACTCGTGAAAAGGTTAAAATTAAATTAGTAGTTTTCAGTGTCGTATGCCAGCTTCCTGAGATCGATCACTTTCATTAGGTGGTTCCACAGTATCATATGCAGTGATGGAGTAATAATAACTGCCGTCCGGGGAAACATTTGTATCCTCGAATATGGCATACACTCCGCTCACATCCCCAATTTTCTTCGGTGTTTTTTCGTTACCACTACGACGATAAATTCTATAACCATTCACATCTGACTCACGGGATTTATCCCAGAAAACCTTTATACCGCCGGAGGTTTGAACTGCTGTTATACCCGTTGGCGGAGCAGGTGGGGTAAGATCAGTAGCAACAACACTCACAACTTCTGAGAGTCCTCCGGCAACCTGATCCTCTTCAACCTGGAGAATAGATTGCACTTTGTAATAGTATGTTTCACCATTATTAAGCGCACTATCAACAAATTGCGTTTCTGTTGTTACTTCACCAACATTACTGAAATTTTCATTATTCTTGCTTCGCTGTACCTGATACAACAAAGGATAGTTCACATCCTGTCCATCCATAAGGCTACCAACTGCTTCCCAGCTTATCGTGGCACCAGAATCTGCTGCCGTGGCATTCAATCCCTGTGGTCCTTTGGCCGGTATATGCCAAACAAAAGAAACAACGTTTGAGTCAGCACTTGCTGCCCACCAGCTAGTTCGTGCATTCACCTTGAAAAAGTATTGATGACCGGGACGAAGCAGTGATGTCTGGTATGTAGCCTGACGATTTTTCTCAGGATCAACAACACCGCCAGGAACTTGAACCGCTTCACTAAAAGGAATAGGACAAGTTGGACAGTAGTCATCTGTAGAAACTACAGCACGATACACATCAAATGTTGCAATATCCGTAAGGTCACCGCCTCGAATAGTTTCCTTGGGATATGTCCACGTTAGTGTCACCCCTTTTTCACTCACCGAATACCGTAAATCCTCAATTGTCCTTGGTACAATGGAATCTGGAGGAACGGGGATCGTTTTATAGCCACATCCTCCTGCCAGAAGTAAGGTTCCGGTAAGAAGGACTGCTCCTGCAATACGTGTATTTATCAACATCTTCATTCTCCAATTCCCATTTGTTTTTCAGCAGTTTGCACTGCTTCCTCGACCCGCACTACTGCGGTTCCACCTGTTGCGACTCTGGAATTCACAGAACCCTCAGTGCTCAACACCTCAAAGATATCATTATCAATAGCAGGAGAAAATTCCCGCATTTCAGCAAGGCTTAAATCAGTTAATTCGCACCCTTTTTCAATACATGCTGCAACTGCTCGCCCTACTATGCCATGGGCATCACGAAACGGAACGTTACGGAGCACAAGATAATCAGCAAGATCTGTTGCAGTCATAAACCCTGTCTCTGTCGCCTCTTCCATTCGTGCTGTATTAAAAGTAAGGTTATCAAGCATTTCAGCCATAACAGCAAGGGATGCTGACACAGTATCCACTGCATCAAATACCGGTTCCTTATCTTCCTGAAGATCTCGGTTATAAGTAAGTGGTAATCCTTTCATAAGTGTAATAAGAGACATAAGACTACCTACTACCCTGCCGGATTTACCACGGATAAGCTCAGGAATATCCGGATTTTTCTTTTGCGGCATAATAGAAGAGCCGGTACAGAATTTATCGGAAATAGTAACAAAAGAAAACTCCTGGGTAGACCAGAGCACCAGCTCTTCAGAGAGGCGAGAAAGATGGAGCTGAGTTATGGTACAACAGGAGACAAATTCCATGGCAAAATCCCGATCCCCTGCTGTGTCCATAGAATTAGCAGTTACCTTATCAAAGCCAAGAAGCTCTGCAACCATCTCCCGGTTAATAGGAAGTCCTGTTCCTGCCATGGCCGCAGTACCCAAAGGCATGATATTGATTCGTTTTCTGCAATCAATAATTCGTTCACGGTCACGGCCAAACATCTCGTAGTACGCCATCATATGATGAGAAACAAGAACCGGCTGCGCCCGTTGTGTATGGGTATAGCCGGGCATAACCTGCCCCATATATTTTCTGGCAAGTACCACAAAAGCACGACGGGTATCGTCGAGCAATAATACAAATCTGTCACACTGATCACGAAGATAGAGACGAAGATCAAGTGATATTTGATCATTACGGCTTCGAGCACTGTGCAGTTTAGCACCAGCAGAGCCAATAGCATCGATAAGTGCCTTTTCAATATTCATATGAATATCTTCAAGTTCACTTTTAAAAGAGAATCTCCCTTCATCAATGCTGGTTTCAATATCAGACAAACCATCGACAATGGCAATAAGTTCCTCTTCCGAGAGCAGACCCTGTGCCGAGAGCATGGTTGCATGTGCCTTGCTCCCTGCGATATCATAAGAGTACAATCGTTTATCGTAACTTATCGATTCGGTAAAGGCTTCAACAGATGCAGCAGTTTCCTGTTCGAAGCGTCCACCCCATAATTTTTGTGATGTATTTTTTTCCACGTTTAATAATCCATTATTTTTTTTGCAGGGCAACGATTTGCAAGCGCAGGCCGTTCAAACGAATAAATCCACCTGCATCAGCCTGATTATACACGTCATCTTCTTCGAATGTAGCAAAACTCTCGTGGTATAAGGATTGATTTGACTTCTTCCCAACAGAGACACAATTCCCCTTGTATAATTTCATACGCACTGTACCACTGACCATTTTCTGGCTTTCATCCATAGCGGCCTGTAACATTTCCCGTTCCGGAGAAAACCAAAAACCATTGTAGATAATTTCTGCATAACGGCCTATCAGCGAGTCTCTGATCTTCATTACTTCCCTGTCCATACACATCGTTTCAAGATCTCTGTGTGCGTTACGCATCAATGTTCCACCAGGAGTCTCATATACGCCTCGAGATTTCATACCCACAAA
>JAOZTO010000017.1:0-5050 GCA_029942265.1 Desulfocapsa sp. | reverse complement strand
TTATTGCTTTAAATAGAAGAAAAAGATTATATTTACCCAAAATGTGGTTGCTTTGCAAAGATTTTCGTGAAAGAAGAGCGCTCAGATCGCACATTCTGCCAACACGTCTTTCAAGGCAGCAAGTAATTGATCAATTTCTGCTTTCGTTATGATGAGAGGCGGCAGGAACCGAAGGACTGCATTTCCTGCAAAATTAATAAGCACCGCCTTATCAAAAAGGCTATTTACCAGATCAGCTCCATGTTCAACCCCTTTTTCGGTAAGTACAAGCCCCTGAATCAATCCCATTCCCCGTGCACCACTTGCAAGATCTGGAAAACGTACAGCAAGTTCCTTAAGTCCTGCCTGCAAATAATCACCTTTTTCTTTTACATCTGCAAGAAAACCATCCTCCAAAATAACTTTCAGCGTCGCCACGGCGGCAGCTGCAGTAACAGGATTTCCACCAAATGTTGATCCGTGAGTACCCGGTACAAAAGATGCTGCAATCTCCTTTGTGGTAAGCATGGCACCAATGGGAAGGCCATTTCCAAGGGCTTTTGCAACCGTCATAATATCAGGAACAACCCCTAACTGCTCATAGGCAAAGAATGTTCCAGTTCGACCAATCCCCGTCTGAATCTCATCAAAAATAAGTAGTAGATTATGTTTTTTACATAACGCTTCAACCCCTTTCAGGTATTCGATATCAAGAGGCCGAACGCCACCTTCTCCCTGTAATGGTTCACAGAGAATCGCACATGTTTGATCGGTAATCATGGCCTCTAGCACATTCAGATTCCCAAATGGCGCATGGGAGAATCCTTCCGGCATAGGTTCAAAGCCCTCATGCAATTTTGGTTGGCCAGTAGCAGCCACTGTGGCTAAAGTTCTTCCATGAAACGATCCAGCAAGCGATATGATGCCATAGCGTTCAGGCCCTGCACAAATTCTTGCAAGTTTTATAGCTGCTTCATTGGCCTCTGCACCGCTGTTTGCAAGAAATATTTGATCAGCAAAAGAGTTTTTTGTGAGCAATTCAGCAAGTTCAGTCTGGGGCAGGGTATAGTAGAGATTGGAAACATGCACCAGTTCCTTTGCCTGCTCGCATATTGCTTTGGTTACAGCAGGATGACAATGCCCGAGCCCACAAACTGCAATTCCAGCAAGACAATCGAGATATTCTCGTCCATCAGCATCTATCAGTTTACACCCCTCACCTTTCACCATAGCCGCTGGATATCGTGCGTATGTTCCTATAAACACATCCTTACTCCTTTTCGCCCACAGTGTATTTTGTTCAGTCATTAAACAATCTCCGTTCCTATCCCGTCCCGGGTAAATATTTCCAGCAGGATGGCGTGCTCGACCCTGCCGTCTACTATATGTGTTTTTGTAACACCACCATTCAGTGCATCGGCACAGCATCTCACCTTGGGAATCATGCCACCGCCAATAGTTTCGTTTTCAATATACTCTTCAAGGATTTCTTTCTTAAGGGATTTTAATAGTGTCCCTTCACCATTCTGAACTCCAGCAACATCAGTGAGCAGTATCAGCTTGGCAGCATTCAACTCTGCGGCAACTGCACCAGCAACAAGATCTGCGTTAATATTAAAGGCCTGCCCATCTTCTCCGACACCAACAGGAGCAATAACCGGAATAAAATCATTTTTTTCAAGTGCATGAAGGACTTCAGAATTAATTCCCGTCACTTGTCCGACCCGACCAAGGTCAATCAGCTCTGGAGGAGCGTCTTTCAGGGCCGCATCATTTTTCCTACTCACCTTCATTTTTTCCGCACAAATGAGATCGCCATCACGACCGGAAAGCCCAACCGCTCGGCCGCCACAATGGTTAATGTTACCAACAATTTCTTTATTCACTTTACCGACAAGAACCATTTCCACAACACTCATGGTTTCTCCATCGGTCACACGCATTCCCTGAACGTAGCTTGGCTTTATCTCCAACCTATCCAGCAACAGATTGATTTGCGGGCCGCCGCCATGCACAATCACAGGATTGATACCGATATGTTTCATCAAAATAATATCGAGTGCAAACTGTTTTTTCAGATTCTCATCCACCATGGCATGACCGCCATACTTGATAACCACAGTTTTATGCCTGAACTTCTGCATATATGGAAGAGATTCAATTAATCCTTTGGCTCTGTCAATACTTTCCTGCATTCCACACTCCTCTTTAATTACACATAAAAACCACACAAGTGTATATTAGCAAATCAATCTCTCATTCTACTGATTCAACTAACCGAAGTAAAGAATTCTTTCTTATAACTTCAGCAGTACCCTACCTTCTCCATTTTTTTTCACTCTCACATAAAATTCAGTTTCTTTAAGCATGCACAACCGGGATTTCTTTACTTTTTTGACCAGCAGGGATATATTAGGCTTAGTAATTGCATTAAACTTGTTCCTATTTTGAAATTTCGGAGATTTTTGTGATAACAAAACAATTAGTTGCACTGTTCACCGCCCTAGCTTTTACACTTATTTTCAGTAGCACTTTCCTTTTTGCAAAAAGTGCGCCTATCACCATTGAAGCTGATCACATGACTTCGTTGGAAAAAAACAACAGTGTTCTTTTCAAAGGAAACGTGGATGCAGCCCAGGCTGAGGTTCGTATCCGTTCCGATGAAATGACTGTTTACTACACTGATGCCCAAAAAGGGGGAAAACAGGAAGTTAAACGACTTAAATGCATAGGAAATGTTGAGATTACCAAAGGTGATTGGCTGGGCACCGGAAAGATCATGAACTATCTTGCAAAAGAGCGTAAAGTAATCCTGAGTGGTGACGCTAAAGCATGGCAGGACACCAACTTGGTTACTGGTGACACCATTATTTACTACCTTGACGAAGATCGCTCAGAAGTGATTGCTGATCGTCCTTCTGTAACAACTGGTGGGAAAAAAGGTAAAGGAAAAAAACAAGGTCGAGTGAAAGCTACTCTCACCCCGGAATGAACTTATGTCCTTATTGGAAACAGACAAAATTATCAAGCGTTACCGCAATCGAACTGTTGTTGATGGTGTGAGTATTCAAGTCAACACGGGTGTTGTGGTTGGATTGTTAGGTCCGAACGGTGCCGGTAAAACCACCTCATTCTATTCTATTGCCGGCTTTATTAAACCGGATGGCGGTCGTGTTTTACTAAACGGTGAAGAGATCACGAAACTTCCAATTCACAAACGCGCCCAAAAGGGAATTTCATATCTCGCACAGGAGCCATCTGTTTTTAAAAAACTCACGGTTGAGGAAAATGTCCGTATCATTCTCGAACCCTTAGGTTTGCCAAAAAATGAAATAACAAATCGTATCAATGACTTGATGGAAGAACTCAAAATCACCTATCTGAGAAACAATAAAGGGCATGCCCTTTCAGGCGGTGAGCGTAGACGTGTTGAGATCATGCGAGCACTTGCGACCAAGCCTGACTTTATCCTTCTTGACGAACCCTTCGCTGGTATTGACCCTCTCGCTGTGGCGGATCTTCAGAAAATCATTATCGGCTTAAAAGATAAGGGGCTTGGCGTTCTTATCTCAGACCACAATGTTCGAGAAACGCTACAAGTATGTGATTTTGCATATATTATGAACGAAGGACAGATCTTAACCAGCGGTGTTGCGGATGATATCATCGAAAGCGAAGTTGCACGTAAAATGTATCTTGGTGAAAATTTTCACATGTAATGATGGACTACTGAATTAATGGCTCTGGAACTTCGACAACAGCTTAAGCTTTCACAAAAACTTATAATGACGCCGCAGTTGCGCCTTGCTATTAAGCTGTTACAGATGAATCGAATGGAACTAGGCGATGCTCTCCATGCAGAAATCGAGCAAAACCCGGGTCTTGAAGAATCTATCAGTACACAAAACATAAAAGAAAACCAGCAAAGTCTCTCGTCAACCGTTGAACAAAAAGGTGAACAACAGGAACAGGATCACACCAACCCGGTACAAGCTGAGGGCACTATCCCTGAAACTAACTGGGAAGACTATGCCAACACTTTTGATTCAAACATTTCTTTCTCTCGCGAAACACCTCCAGCCGATGCACCCAGCCAATTTGACTTTATCTCTGAAAAACCAGGTATGCTCGCCTACCTTCAATGGCAGCTCGCACACTCTGAACTTGATGCAGACGAATGGGACACCGCCCTTTTTATTGCTGGAAATATCAACCATTATGGCTTCTTGGAATGTACCTTGGAAGAGATCATGTCAGCTACTAATTGCGATCATGACTCGGCAGAGTACCTCCTTGAACTTATCCAGGATCTTGACCCACCTGGTATTGCCGGTCGAGATGTAAGCGAATCACTCTTCCTGCAACTTGAAAGAATGGACATGGGCGATTCCCTTGCTGCTGAAATTGTAAAAGATCATCTTCAGCTTATGCAAACCAGGAATTACAAAGCAATTGGTCAACGTACCGGTCGTAAGCGCAACGAAGTTGTCAAGGCGATACATTTTATCACCAGTGAGCTAACTCCATTTCCCGGTCTACCATTCAGCACTGAGGCTACCAATTATATTGTACCGGACATTTATGTTCGAAAAATAGACGGTGAATTTGTAATTCATCTTAATGAAGAAGATCTTCCAAATCTGAAACTCTCTTCACAACTACAGGAATTACTGCAATCCGAAGCAGGAACCATTGAGAAGCAGTCAAAGGCTTATATCAAGGAAAAACTCAAAGACGCGGGATGGTTTATCAAGTCTCTCCATCAACGCCAGCGTACAATTTTCAAAGTCATGGAAAGCCTTCTCAAATTCCAGAAGGACTTTTTCGAGCATGGCCCAACTCGGTTGAAACCGCTTATCCTAAAAGACGTGGCTGAAGATATTGAGATGCACGAATCCACCATCAGCCGAGTGACCTCAAATAAATACGTCCACACGCCTATTGGGATTTATGAGCTGAAATACTTTTTTTCCACTGCTATCCCAAGGCAGGGCGAAGAATCTCTTGCTGCAGAATCTATTCGAGAGCGTATTCGACAAATGATTCAGGCAGAAGACCCTTTCAAACCATT
>JAOZTO010000016.1 GCA_029942265.1 Desulfocapsa sp. | reverse complement strand
ATGGCACACCTTTTCATCCTGCAGCATCTTTCTCCTCCTAAAAAAACGACCTGAAGTTACAATTCAGTGTTTTGTCAATTATCAGGTGTTGGTTGAATAGTTACCAATCTGGAATGCAATTTTTGTCAGCATATCATTAAAAACAGTACGCAGTTCTGGTACTGTTTCCACTAGATTTACACCTCTTGCGTATCCTTCAGCAATATTGCGCTGAAAAGGGATTTCAAGAAGTACTGGAATATCTTCATGGTTGCAGTACTTCTGCACAGCATCATTACCAAGGTCTGATCGGTTGATGATAACTCCACGTGGTATGTTGAAATTTTTAAGCACTGTTGCGGCAAGTTTCAGGTCATGAAGGCCAAAAGGAGTTGGTTCAGTGACAAGAATGACATAGTCGGCATCAGTAATACTTTCAACAAATGGACACGATGTTCCAGGAGGTGCATCGATGATTGTCAACTTGTCTGGATCAGCTTTCTGCTTAACCGCCTTTAGCAGGGGAACTCCCATAGCTTCACCTATGCGGACATGGCCATGTACAAAATGGATTTCTCCAGCCATACCTGATTCGAGTAAACCAATTTCTCGCTTCTCTTCGATAAGAGCATCTTCTTCACATACTCGGAAGCATCCTAAGCATGAGTGACAAAGCTCTGGGAAGAGCATCACATTGTCGCCAAATTGGGCAATTGCGTTAAAGCTACAAATGTCTCTGCATTTTCCACATGCGGTACAGCGGGATTCATCGAGTTTTGGAATTGTGACAGAGCATATTTCGCTATAATCGAATATGGGCTTTAAAAAAATATGTCCATTAGGTTCTTCAACATCACAATCCAGATATTGAACTGTGGTGTTTGCACTGAGGGCAAGGCTGGTGGAAATGGTTGTTTTTCCCGTGCCGCCTTTACCGCTTGCAACTGCTATTTGCATCCCATTTTCTCCGTAAAAAATTTATCGACGACACTGACCACGTCCCTGTCCTTTACCCTGACCTCTTCCTTGTCCTTGTCCTTGTCCACAACCACGTCCTTGGGCTCCAGTATTTTGAGTAGGCGCTGCTTGTGATGGTTGTTTTGTTTCTGATTGAAATCCTGAACCGGATGTCCCCGAATAGGAGTTAATGGCATCAATAATAGTACCACTGACATCGTTGACTGCCTGAACAGATGCTTTCTCAAGTATAGGTAGAGCTTTTGGGCCAACTCTTCCTGTGAGAAGAGCTTTTGCTCCCTTGTCTGCAATTAATGCCGCAGCGGCAATTCCTGCGCCATGAGCAGCTTCTTTTCCTTCACTATTGTTTATGGCTTCAAGTAACTGCATTGTGTCTGTGTCCACAATAAGAAACCAGGCAGCTCTTCCAAAACGAGGGTCAACTGTTGACTCAAGGGTGTTTCCTGTTGATGTTATTGCAATTTTCATGGTGTATCCTCCGTGTGTTGTGTGTTAATGCACAAAATATAATGGCATTATGCACAAAATCAAGGAAAAAGTATAATTATTATAAAAAAGATTGGGATGGGCATTTCCGGACAGTCTCTTATCGAATAATGGATTTCGGTTGATGATACCCGGAAGGTGCAGTAGTATTAGGCATCAAAATACCTCCAATGGCAATAATAGTGCCGGGATTGGTAACAGAATTACAGCCCGTTTGAGCACCATCTCCAAGAATTGCGCCAAATTTTCTGCGTCCGGTATCAACAAAGCCATCTGTTGTGCGGATCCTTATGGTATCGCCAAGAAACTTAAGATTAGCAAATTTTGTTCCAGCACCGAGGTTAGCGTTTTGTCCTAGGATGGAATCACCAAGATAAGCGAAGTGACCAGCTTTGGCATCGTTTAGAAAAATAGAATGCTTTACCTCTGTTGCATGTCCAACAATAGTACGTTTTCCTGTAAGACAGTATCCGCGGACGTAGGCACAGTGGCGTACTTCGGTGTAATCTCCTAAGATTGTAGGTGATTTGACAAGTGCGCCTCCTTCAATCATTACTCCTTTACCGATGTCGATTTGCGAACCTATGAGAATTGCGCCTGCCATGATAATTGATGCGCCAGGCAATACATTATTCTCTTTTGATATTGTAAGTTTTCCCTTAGTTGTGTCACCAAATTCAATGATACATTCTGATGCAGAAAAGAAATGATTGTTGTGAAGCACAACTGAACTCCGAAGAGGAACACCCTCTTGAATAAGATCTGATTGGATGGACGGGTAGTCGTGTGCGTCCATAAACGGTTTCAGGGTATTCAGAGCTTCCCAGACAGGAGAATCTTCAATAAAAAGGGAGGAATGTTGAAAATCGGAGAGATCAAAAAAAGATTTTGTGGTGAGCATTATTTTCTCATGGTTGATAAAGCTGCTTAAACTATGAATAGTGTGTGAAAAGTAAATACCACTATGAAAGAAAAATAGAAAATATTCAAGAAAAAATAGTGATAGGCTTGAAGAGAGCGATTGATGGCTTGACTTCAATATGTCCAGTGTTTACGTTTCTGTGGTTACTACATAATATATATATAAGTTCTCTACTCGATTTTTGGAGGTTTTTTTGTGGATTTCAACGATTCCTTGTCCATAGGTATGGATGATTTTACAGACCATGAAGATATGGTTATTCCGAATGAACTGCCCATGATGGCTGTTCGAGACGTAGTCGTTTTTAATTATATGATTATTCCACTTTTTGTGGGACGCCCAAGTTCTGTAGATGCAGTAAATGCAGCTATGGAAGGTGATAAATTGATCATGCTGCTCACTCAAAGAGATGCCACACGAGATGATCCACATCCGGATGATCTCTATAGAGTCGGAATGGTGTGTATGGTGATGCGGACCTTGAAGCTTCCCGATGGACGTTTAAAGGTGCTAGTGCAGGCTGTATCCAAAGCGAAGGTAAAAAAATATTCTCAGATTGAACCGTTTTGTCTGGTGAAGATTAAACCTATTGCCGAAAATCCTATTGAAACTCTGGATGTGGCAACTGAAGCGTTGATGCGTGCGGTACGAGAGCAGACTGAAAAAATCATGTCACTTCGCGGCATTCTCTCGGCTGACTTGATGATGATTATTAATAATATTGAAGATCCAGGCCGACTTGCTGATCTTGTTGGATCTAATCTGCGTCTGAAAATCCCTGAATCTCAGGCTATTCTTGAAGAGTTTGATCCCGGTAAACGTCTGCAGCTTGTGAAAGATTTACTGAAAAAGGAACTTGAAGTTTCAACAGTACAGGCCAAGATTCAATCTGATGCCAAAGAGGAAATGAGCAAGTCGCAGCGAGAGTATTATCTCCGTGAACAACTTCATGCGTTGCAGAAAGAGCTTGGGGATGGTGATGAACGTGGGCAGGAAATTGATGAGCTGCTACACAAGATCAAAAAGACAAAAATGCCTAAACCTGTGCGAAAAGAGGCCAAAAAACAGGTCAATCGTATGGAAATGATGCATCCTGATTCCTCTGAAGCGACGATTATCAGGACATATATTGACTGGATTCTTGATGTGCCGTGGAAAAAATCTACAAAGGATAGTCTCGATCTGATTGCTGCGAAAGAAGTGCTTGATGAAGATCATTATGGATTGGAAAAAATCAAGGAACGAATTCTTGAATATTTAGCTGTTCGCAAATTGAATCCGGACACCAAGGGACCAATTCTCTGTTTTGTCGGCCCTCCAGGTGTTGGAAAGACATCCCTTGGACGCTCCATCGCAAGAGCTATGGGACGAAAATTTCATCGGCTTTCCTTAGGTGGAATGCGTGATGAAGCGGAAATTCGCGGACATCGTCGAACATATATAGGCGCTATGCCTGGAAGGATCATTCAGGGACTGAAAACTGTTGATACTAATAATCCTGTATTTATGATGGATGAGGTTGATAAAATAGGCTCGGATTATCGGGGCGATCCTTCTTCTGCATTATTGGAAGTACTTGATCCGGAACAGAATTTTGAATTTACCGATCACTATATGAATATGCCGGTTGATCTGTCTAAGGTCATGTTTATCACCACTGCAAACAGATCCGATACTATCCCAGGTCCGCTGCTTGATCGCATGGAAATCATAACACTTTCTGGATATACATTGGAAGAGAAGGTGGTTATTGCTCAGAAATATCTGTTGCCTCGACAGATTCGGGAGAATGGTATTAAACCTCGACACCTGCGTTTTGCAGGTGACGCTCTTGAATACATCATCAGCCACTATACACATGAAGCTGGATTACGAAATCTGGAGCGGGAAATAGGAAAGATTTGCCGAAAGGTTGCAAGAAAAATAGCCGAAAAAGGAAAAGGCCCTTATTCCATAAGTCGCAACACCCTGCTTCGATATCTAGGACCGCCAAAAACCATCCCCGAATCAGAACTTGAACAGTTACACCAGCCAGGACTGGTTACAGGTCTTGCCTGGACTGAAGTTGGTGGCGAGATTTTGACAATTGAAGTCAATATCATGCCTGGTAAAGGAAAGATGATCCTTACCGGACAACTTGGTGATGTGATGAAAGAATCTGTGCAAGCGGCATTAACTTATTGTCGTAGTCGTTGTGGCGATTTGGATATTACAGAGGATTATTTTGATAAACACGATATCCATGTGCATGTTCCGGCTGGTGCTATTCCGAAAGATGGTCCTTCTGCTGGAATTACTATGGCTACTGCTATTTACTCCGCCATTACCCAAAAGAAGGTGATAAAAAAACTGGCCATGACTGGAGAGGTAACCCTCCGTGGTCGAGTTCTTCCAATTGGCGGTCTTAAAGAGAAGGCTTTGGCGGCTGTTAGGGCAGGTCTTACTAAAGTGATCATTCCTGATCAGAATGAAAAAGATCTGGTGGAGATTCCACCTGAGATTCGAAAAACTATGACTTTTTATCCAGTGAAGGATATGGACGAAGTCGTTGCAATTGCTTTTAATGGGAAGAAAAAGGATAAAGAGTAGGGAATTGTTCAGTGTTTTTGTTTTGTTGATTGGGGGATTGATCGTAATTGGTGTTGCTTGATCAATCGCCCTGGAGACAGGGCTCCTACAGGATATGCGTTGTTTTTTCATTTGTTGAAGGAGTTCTTGATTCATATATATAATACAAAAAAAACACCCCAAAACTACGAATCAAATGTGAACTGTAGGATCCCTGTCCTCAGGGCGAATCACCGCTAAATTCAAACTTTTCACGAGCCTATCATGAGCACCGAAGCGCAGGATTCACCAAGCAACATAACGGGAAAAAGGATTGTCTATACGATAATCCTTTTTCTAATTGTCATTATGCTGTGTGTTGCAGGGTGGTTTTTGCAATTCGCAAGCCAGGCTGCAAGCGGTGATAAAAGCGAAACAATTGCAGTCATTATCCCCACAGGTTCCTCTGTAAAAGAAATTAACATACTTTTAGCAAATGCAGATCTTGTTCGAAACGATATTCGGTTTCCTGTACTTGCCAAGTATCTTGGAATTGCATCAAAATTACAGGCTGGCGAGTTTGCATTGCATCGGGGACAAACACCTCAAGAACTCCTAAAAGAGCTTGCCACAGCAAAACCTATTCAGCATGCAGTCACTATTCGAGAAGGTCTGAACATTAAAGAGATTGCACAGATTTTTGCAGATGGCGGCTGGTGTAATCGTGAAGAATTTATTCGTCTTTCAAAAGACCCTGTATTCCTGAAAAGTGTTAATCTAGGATCGCATAAAACGGTGGAAGGGTATCTGTATCCTGATACCTATTACCTGACGCGTAAAGGGCAAACAACAGCTGATCTTCTTCGTATGCAGGTTCGTCATTTTTTTGCAGTGTGGAATGATATTAAAATAACTCCGCCCCTTGGATTATCGCCCTATGAAGTAGTAATTCTCGCATCTATGGTGGAAAAAGAGACTGCAAAAGCGGAAGAACGTCCAATTATCGCTGGTGTCTTTTACAATCGCCTGAAAAAAGGAATGCGCATGCAATCTGATCCCACAGTTATGTACGGGGTTGAAAATTTTTCAGGGAAACTTACCCGTAAACAATTACGTACTCCTTCTCCATATAATACTTACACGTTGAAGCGATTACCAGTAGGTCCCATTGCCAATCCCGGAAAAGCAGCACTTATGGCCGTTTTACATCCTGCGGAAAGTAGTTTTATTTATTTTGTTTCAAAAAATAATGGGAACCATAAGTTTTCCAAAAGCTTGCGGGAGCATAATCGGGCAGTGAACAAATATCAGCGGTCAAAGAAGAAGAAAAAATAAAAAAGTATTATGCCGGATATATTCAAAATAGTGCTCTTTATGTTCATTGGGTGCAGTGTTCTTTTTTTACTGCATTACTATTTCTGGCGAAAACTAATCAAAAACACATTGTTATCTCCATGTATTAAAACGGCTGCAACCTGCATGTTGATTTTATTGGCTGTGCTGTTTCCCGTTACCGCCGGAATTTCCTATCTTCTCCCTTTTCAACAGGCATTTCCTATAATATGGATAGCGTATCTATGGCTGGGATCTATGCTGGTACTTTTTTGTCTTCTATTGATTGTGGATCTGTTCAGTATGCAATGTGGTGTTGTTTCAAAAGTTATGGGTGCTGGATGTGGCGAAGTGGATTTGGGAAGGAGGCGTTTTGTCGCCAGATCCGTAGCTCTTGGGGCATCTTTGTCAACTTCCTGTTTTTCGTTTGTCGGTGTGAGCAATTACTACGCAAAAGCCACAGTAAATAGAATTGAAGCTCATCTTGCAGGACTGCCGGATCTGTTTAAGGGGTTTACGATAGTGCAGATTTCTGATCTGCATATTGGCAGGATGATGACAGGAACCAGAGTACAGGAAATTGTTGATCAGGTAAACGATCTGCAGCCGGATTTGATTGCTATTACTGGTGATCTTGTTGATGGAAGAATAGATAAACTTTTGGGTGAGGCCACTGCTCTCAGAGGGTTAAAAGCACCACACGGCGTATATTTTGTGACAGGTAACCATGAATATTACAGTGGTGTTGAAGACTGGACTGCTGAAATTACAAAAATGGGAATAACTGTTCTGAACAATGAAAATGTTAAGATACAAAGAAAGGATGAATGGTTTTATCTAGCAGGAGTTACGGATCATGAAGCGAAAAAATTTGGTAAACAGTACGCTAGTGACTTTGATAAAGCTCTTTCGGACTTAGAAAAGACGAAAACGACAATCCTTCTTGCTCACCAACCTATTGCTGTAAAAGAAGCGTCGGAATACGGGGTTGATCTTGTTCTTGCTGGTCACACCCACGGTGGACAGGTCTGGCCTTTTAACTATCTTGTTTATTTGCAGCAGCCCTACGTAAAGGGATTCCATCAGTACGAAAACACACAATTATACATTAACCAGGGAACAGGATGCTGGGGGCCACCCCTCAGAATTAATTCGTATAATGAAATTACAGAGATGATTTTGGTGTAAGGGCTTGAGTGAACCTCAAGGCACCCTGATAACTATTTCCCATGTATTTAGAAAAAACGTTGTTCATAATTTGAAAATAATTGATAATGGGAGGATTGATACAATTTGAGTATGTACGGTAAAAAAAATTGTGAAGCACTGTTTTGTGCTGTTAATAGACGTATCTTACATTGGGAAAAAATTGGGAAAACTAACAGTTACGGCAGATAGAGACAGAAACCGTCTTTCATTGTTACTTTCTGGTGTTGTCACTAAAAAGAAGCTTGGTGAGCTGTACACAGAAATCCGTTTTTGTGCCCCTGATTTACAGCCAAAATTTGATGTTCTTACAGACTTGTCAGAGTGTAGTTTTGTGTTTCTCAATATCATCCCGACGTTCAGGAATATATTGGGTTACTTGTTAAATGGTAGCTCCGGAGAGATGGTGTGTGTCGTGGCTGATAACACTATTGTGAAGAAGCAGATACAGCTCGCCACTGTTTTTCAGGGATATAAACCAGGTATTGTCTCCACTCTTGATGAGGCAGAAAAATATCTGAAAACATCTAAGAGGCGCTCAGAAATACGTTTTCTGCTTCATCAGCAGCCTGTGCAGTACGCAGGGAAAAATAGTGAAGAGAAGACCGGCGTGCTTCGTGACATTTCCTGTAGCGGATGTTCTGTGGCTATTTCAGAATGTGTTGTTTCCATGGGGGAGCAACTAACCATAAAACTACCATTTCTGAGTGGAAAAGACAATGATCTCTCCCATGAAATTTCCGCAGAAGTTGTAAGGGTGGAAAAAGATTTTTTTGCAGTACGATACTCAAGTATCAGTGATGATAAAAAACTTCAACTACAGGAACAGTTTATTCTACTCTCTCAGCAGGAAAGAGCAGGGGGAATTACGAATATATGAAAATAGCATTAGTTCAAACAAATCCGCTTATAGGTGATTTTCGTTATAATTGTCGAAAAATCCTTGATGGCTGTCTTGCGGCAGTAGAAAAAAGCTGTTCTCTGGCAATTTTTCCAGAACTTGCCTTGTCAGGGTATCCGCCCCACGATTTACTCGAACGATCTGCGTTTCTTGCAGCCCATGATCAGGCTCTTAGTGATCTGTGTGAACAATTACCTGGAATTGATCTGTTACTTGGTTGTATCGAACAGCGTAATTCACAGGATAATGGGAAAAAACTGCATAACAGTGCCTATTTGATTAGAGACGGGAAAATTGTCCAGCGCATCCAAAAACAGCTTTTGCCAACCTACGATGTTTTCGATGAAAAACGTTGGTTTGAACCTGGCTCTGTGTCTGAAGTAATTAAAATCGACGGATTGCGTCTCGGCATTAGTATTTGCGAGGATATTTGGCATTCCGAAATTGGCGAATATGATCTCGATCCGGTGCAGGCACTCTTTGCTGCTAATAGCGATGTGGATTGTCTGGTCAATATTTCAGCATCTCCTTTTCAGCGTAATAAAGAGACTGTGCGACATCGTATTTTTAAGGCAATCTGCACCAAATACCACGTGCCACTACTCTATGTGAATCAGGTGGGGGGACAGGATTCGCTCCTGTTTGATGGACGCAGTCTGCTTATGGATAGTAGTGGTACAGTACAGGCAAAAGCACTTGGGTTTGTCGAAGATATTTTGATTGTTGACAGCGATGACTGGAGTGGGGAATTGCATGAACCGGCGGAAGAAAACCCTTTAGCCGCTGTGCATGATGCTCTTGTTATGGGTGTTCGGGATTATATCGGTAAATGCGGATTTCAATCTGTGGTGCTTGGTCTTTCAGGTGGTATTGATTCTGCTCTTACTGCTGCATTGGCGGTGGAAGCAATCGGGCCTGAAAATGTTACCGGAGTAGCTCTACCATCTCCCTATAGTTCTGAAGATTCAATGGAAGATGCAGAAGCGCTAGCTAATAATCTTGCTTGCACGTTTGAAGTTATCCCCATTAGCGATCTCTTTGCTACGTTCAAAAAAAGCCTTCATCCCTTGCTTGCAGATACGCCTTCTAGTGTGTCAGAACTCACAGAGCAAAACCTCCAGGCACGAATTCGCGGCAATCTGTTAATGGCTTTGTCGAATAGCTTTGGCCACCTTCTTCTTTCCACAGGAAATAAAAGTGAAATGGCGGTGGGCTACTGCACATTGTATGGTGATATGAATGGTGGTCTGGCCGTAATTTCAGATGTTCCGAAACAACTGGTTTATGAGTTGTCACGTTACATTAATAGAGAACGAGAAATTATCCCTCTTCGCAGTATCACTAAAGCTCCCACGGCAGAGCTTAAACCGGAGCAATGCGATCAGGATGATCTTCCAGACTACGAAATTCTTGATCAAATTCTTGAGCTGCATCTTGAAAAATATCTTGGTGTGCAGGAAATAACCGCTCGTGGTTTTTCAGAAGAGTTAGTGTCCGATATTTTACGACGGGTGCGTATTAATGAATATAAACGTAAGCAGGCACCCATTGGGCTGAAAGTTACCAGTAAAGCATTTGGATCCGGACGAAGATATCCGAACGCCCAGAATTTCCGAGGATAGTAGATGAACGCTAAACAGTCAGAAAATGGGAACTGGCCGTTGAGGAAGCAGCTTTTTTTGCTTGTTCTTCTTCTTGTTGTAGCGCTACTCGTTTACCGAGAACTTTTCACTGATCGCCCTGAACAGGTGTACATTACCACCAGTGGCCGTATTGATATGTGTCTCTCCTGCCATACGGATGAAAAACTGGATCCAGCACATGATCCACGGGTAATTGGATGTGCATCTTGTCATTTAGGTGATGCGCTTGCCATTGACAAGGAGCAGGCCCATAAAGGGATGGTGATCAATCCAGGTGATTTACGTGTTGTTGAAAAAACCTGTGGTATTGAAGGGTGCCATCCTACAGATGTGAAAAAGGTGATGAATTCCCTTATGGCAACAAACCGTGGCATTATCGGAACCCTTCTCTATTATTGGGGAGAAACAGACTCACAGGATACTGAACTTACGGTCAGAGAGCTTATGGAGAGTGGCGAAACATCTCTTGCACTGGATTATTTTAGAAAACTGTGTGCAACCTGTCATCTTTGGAAACAAAAAAATGATCTGCCAGGTGCCCCGGATTTTTTTAATGAAAAGGGTGGTGGCTGTTCGGCATGTCATTATCAGCTTCCTGAAGGGGAAACAGTGCAGGGAGTGGCAGGCTTTGATGATAAAACAGAGACTAAAAAGAAGAAAGCCCATCCGCTAATTATTAAAAAAGTTGCTGAAGAAAATTGTATTCGCTGCCATAATCGATCGGGTCGCATCGGCTTGTCGTATACCGGTATTTTTGAATCTGAGGGCTACGGTACACCATATGAACATGGTGGAATGAATTCCAAACAACTTCCCGGACAGCGCTTTTATCTTGAAATTGCAGAAGATATTCATCATCAAAAAGATATGGCCTGCATTGATTGTCACACTCGCAATGAAATTATGGGTGATGGAACCAGCTATGCTCATTACGAAGATCAACTGGAAATTTCATGTGAAATGTGTCATTCAAAGAATCCAGGTGTAACTCATAAGGGTGATATCGTAACAAATATCAGCGAGAAAGATGGGAAATTTCAGATGGTCGGCAGGGTGAATGATAAGGTTTACCCTCTGGCCTTGCCAAAAGAAGGTGTCTGTGATTTTGGTGGTCATAAACGAATTACCTGTGAAGCTTGTCACTCCACCTGGGTACCGCAGTGTTATGGATGTCATGCTAAACGTGACGAAACGCGGATGCATCTGGACAAACTCTCGTTGAAAGAAACGCCAGGGATGTGGGAAGAGGGGCGGTCTTATATTCGCTATGAAAAACCCATGCTTGCATTATGGAAAGATGATGTCGTTATTGTGACTCCCGGGTGTCAGGATATCGTCACCCTGATTGACAAAGATGGCAATGTGGAAGGGGGCTTTAACCGCTTTACCATGGCTGCGATAAATCCTCACACCACCCAGGCAAAAGGCAGAGAGTGTGTTGATTGTCATCAATCCCCCAAGACTGTGGGGCTTGGTTCCGGAACACTTTCTGTTGATGAGGAAGGTGCCTGGTCTTTTGCAGTCATTGACCAGGGAGTGGATACCCTTGAAGGGCAGACTGTGCCATTTGATGCCTTTGTCACAATTGAAGGTGAGGCATTGCAACATGGTTCACGCTCTGATGTGCGTCCATTTAATAAAGAGGAGCTACGACGTATTCTGCGTGTGGGGTTATGTGTTTCCTGTCATGACCAGTATACAGACCCCATATGGAAGGAATATACAGAACAGACAAAGTGTTCCAGGAGGCTGTCCGAGAATGCCCTTTAGCCCAAACTAACGTAACATCTGGAGGTACTGTGCGACAGAAAAAACGGTTTCGTGATGCTATTTTTGTTGTTACTGAGGAACGATCGTGCCCAATTTACAACAAAGGTGAAGAGCTAAAGGTTGAAGATCTTTGTGCCATAGTTCCGGAAGCAAAAGCGACCTGTATGATACTGATTGAAAAACTTATCGAAATAACCGCTCAAAAAGAGAGTTTTGAACGTTTTTCTCAACACGGTATTCGGCGAGCAAAGTTTAGTTGCGGCGGATGTAAGGGCGTAATGAACTTTGAGTATAAAAAGAAAAAAGATTTTTCAACGCTTCAAATGAAGCTGTTGTGTGAAGCGGAAGAACGCAGAAGAAAGAAACATCTGGATCGTTTTTATGGGAAACTTCGAAATTTTCAGTTGTTTGAGTCACTTGATGATGGAGCATTGTATGATCTTGCCGAACTTCTTGAATTAAAACACTACCCAAAGAATAAAGTTGTATTGAAAAAAGGCGAACCGGGAGCGCACCTTTTTGTGCTTCTGTCTGGAGTAGTTGGCGTTATCGGAGATGATGGCATGCAACTTGCGGCAATGGGAAAAGGTGAAATTTTTGGAGAAATGAGTCTTCTTTCCGGTGAACCGGTTTCCTGTTCCATCCATTCCCTTGAAACTACAGAAGCGGCACGTCTAAGCGTTAAGAATTTCAAACATGTTCTGAAAAAATATCCTGTGTTGCAGTTGTTTTTATTAAAGATGCTCGTGGATCGAGCACAGGCCATGGCTTTACGTTCTGGTAATATCACTTCAGGGATGTCTGGAGAGCTTGATGAAATCGGACTGGTGGAGATTTTTCAGCTGATTAATTCCAGCCAGAAAACAGGGCGCATCGATCTGATTCTTTCAGATGCCAAAGCAACTGTCCAGTTTAATGAGGGGGAGCTAATACACATTCGATACAGAAATCTTTTGGATAAAGAAGCCCTCTTTGCATTACTTGCCAGGAAAAGAGGGCATTTCAGTTACACAAAAGGGATTCCGGTCGAACTTGAGAACACACCACCCTTTGGCAGTTTTATGGGACTAATTATGGAAGGTGTGCAGTATGTCGATGAACAGGAGCATAGCAACTGATACACACTCGTAACTATTCAGCTGCACCCCATCTTCGCCCATTTGGACATTCTCACATAGCAAACTATGCTTCGAATGTCCAAATGAACGAAAGCGTCCAATTAACTGCACCTTGCTTTGTCAAACTCCTGTCCCTGTAAGTGTTTCAGGGACGCCGCCATGTGCGATCTCGAAGTGCGCGATAATACATGTTGGTATATCGGGTACTTCGAGATCGTGCAGGGTGGTGTTCATGGAGCGCTTACAAATGAACGAAGATGGGGCACATCTGAACAGTTACAGTTCAGTGTTATGCCAAACAGGTACTTGCTGAATTTACTTACACTCTTTATAGAACTCGCATAACCAGATCTCCAACCCCCGGGCCAATGATAGAGAGCTTCTGAGCCAGGCCATAAGAAAGATCCACATCTCTTCCATCAACATAAGGGCCCCTATCCGTGACAACTGCGCGAACCATTTCGCCGGTTTCGGTATTTTTCAATTCCACTTTGGTTCCAAGGGGCATTTCTTTGTGGGCAATTGTTGCGGCATGCATATCGTATATGTCGCCGTTGGCCATGGGTCTTCCATGAAAGGCTTCACCGTACCAACTGGCAACAACCGGTTCGTTTTCTGTGGGTTGGGGGAGGTCGATTTGTAACTTTTGGCCAATTTGCAATGCTTTCGGGTCTGTTATTCCGTTTTGAGCCATGATGTCTTCAATGTGGACATGGTATTTTCTCACCGCAAGTTCCCACAAGGTTTCGCCTGCTTGAAGAGTATGTTCAATGGTTTTCGCCTGTTGATTATCTGCGACGGGTATAGTCGGCGGTGGCGGTTCAATATCAAACAAAATCTTGTTTTCTGTCCGGGGGATGATGACTGGCTGCGATGCCGTCACCTCAGGTTTCTGTTGTTTTCCTGCAGCTTGTAGGGATTGTTCAAAGGAATTATCCGTGTGGATGGTACTGCCTTCCTTTAAAAACCAGTTTCCATTGACATTTGAACGACCAACTGAATTAGGATTTTGGTCCTTTAGTGTTTTCCAGTTGGTATTCAGACGCCTGCTAACATCTGCGATGGTATCGCCTTTCTGTACATGATATTCAAACATAGATACTACCTCCTTTGTTTTCTTGTAGCAAAATTCAGGCCATTTTGTTATCAGACTGGAGTAGTGTTGTTTTTGTGCGATCGTTTGAGTATGTCTTGCACCCGTTATCTATATCGTCATAAAATTGACTTTTGTTGAGGCTGTTTTTTCGGTTCTGTCGCAAATTTACATTTCCCTTGGCAATCTTGCTAATCTTTGCTAAGGGAGATGGAAAAAAATAATCATCCAAAATAGCTAGTGCCTGAACGAAAACTATTTACATCTTTTGATTCAGGCAGTTAGACGACAT
>JAOZTO010000015.1 GCA_029942265.1 Desulfocapsa sp. | reverse complement strand
CTAAATACATTACAGCAACCCGACTTGACAGATGTTCCACAACTGCAAGGTCATGACTGATAAATAAGTAAGTGAGATCCAACTGGTTTTTAAGTTTCAAAAGCAGGTTCAGAATCTGTGACTGTACTGATACATCCAGAGCAGAGGTAGGTTCATCGCAAATAACTATCGGCGGTTTCATCACAAGGGCGCGAGCGATTGCAACACGCTGCCGCTGTCCACCGGAAAGCTGATTAGGATAGCTGTTATAAAAACGTACAGGTAGCCCTACTGCCTCAAGCATCTCCTCAACTAATTGCCGTCGGTTTTTTCTTTGTCCAATTTCATGTATTGTAAGGGGTAAGGAGATACTTTGCCCCACAGTCTTACGGGGGTTGAGCGAGGAGTAAGGGTCCTGAAAAATAGGTTGAATCCATCGTGTGAATTCCAAAAGATTCCAACCCGAAACAGCTTGGCCTTTAATAAGTATTTCCCCTTGACTTGGATTTAATAGACCTAGCAGCATCATGGCCAAAGTGGTCTTGCCACAACCCGATTCGCCCACCAACCCCAGAACCTCACCACGGTGAATTTTCAAAGAAACCTCATTGACTGCCTGTAGTGGTTTTTTCCCTCGAAAAACCCCCTGGCTGACCATGAAAGTACGTGATACTTTACGTAACTCCATCACCGGTTCTGCTGATGTTTGACTTTGAGTGTCAGTAGCGGGATTTGAATTCATGTGCATGCTGCCTCCCTGGCATTTTGATGACATATTTCAGACGACAGCACACAACGATAACTGTGCCCAGGACCTAATGAAACCATATCCACATCTTTCAGTAGACATGCCTCTTTGGCATAGGTGCATCGATTAGCAAAACTACAACCTGTCTGATCACCGATCAAAGTAGGTACTTTTCCTGGGATGGATCCTAAAAAAGAGCCTCGTTTTGTTTTTCCAGGTATGGGAATGCAGGCGAGAAGTCCTTGGGTATACGGATGCATAGGAGCCTCAAAAATTTCAGTCACAGATCCAATCTCAACAAATTGTCCTGCATACATCACGGCCACACGGTGAGCCACTGAAGCTATGACCCCAAGATCATGAGTGATAAGTATCTGTCCCATTTGAAACTCATTCTGGATCTCGGCCAGAAGGCTCAAAATCTGGGCCTGGATAGTAACGTCCAAAGCTGTAGTTGGTTCATCAGCAATGATTAGATCTGGCCCGCACATAAGACCCATTGCAATCATCACCCGCTGTCTTAAGCCCCCGGAAAGTTGATGTGGGTATTGCTTGAGACGACTTGAAGCTGCTGTAATACCAACCTTTTCCAGTAAGAAAACAGCCCGCTCTACAGCTTTTTTACGATTGACCTTGCGATGGCGCAGTAACGTCTCGATGAGCTGTTCGCCAATCGTGTAAGAAGGATTAAGTGATGTCATGGGTTCCTGGAAAATCATGGACATCTTGTTTCCCCGGATATCAGATAGTTGCTCTTGTGTCAAATCGGCAAGTTCCTGTCCGCTAAATGCCAAACGCTGAGCTTTTCGTATTGCACTTTGTGGTAACAGACCCATTATAGCAAAAGAAGTGATGGACTTACCACAGCCCGACTCACCAACTATACCAAGAGTCTCACCTTTTTTTATTGTAAAATCCACACCGCGTACGGCGTGTAAATCCCCTGCAGCCAGTGGAATGTCAACAGTCAGGTTTTCTACTTCCAGTAAGACTGTCATTTATATCTCCTTAGTTTCTATTTTCCGGGGCTGTAACATCACGAATTCCGTCACCGACCAGGTTGATGGACAAGACAAGACAAAACAAAGCTATTCCGGGGATGCTTATAAGATAAGGTTTAAAGAACATAAAATCCTTACCTTCATTGATCATCAATCCCCAGGAGGGCAGTGGCGGCTGCACCCCTATGCCCAGAAAGCTTAATGAGGCCTCAAGTAGTATCGCATGAGCGGCCTCTAGTGTAGCAATGACAACAAACTGATTAAGTACATTTGGAAGGATTTGGGTAACTATCAACCGAAAAGACGAACAGCCAGCTGCTTTGGCTGCTTTGATGTAATCCATGTTCCGTATCTGCATGGTTGCGCTACGGATTACCACGGCAAAACGAACCCAAAGCATAAAACCAAGTACTGTTATTACGACAGGCAATGAGCCACCTATCAACTGAACAGCAGCTAGAGCCACCAGTATACCAGGCAAACTAAGGCGCACTGTGATCAAATAATTGATGAACATGTCCACGCGTCCACCATAATAACCAGCCATCAACCCTAAAGAAGTACCGATGAAACCTGAAAGCAATACTGTGGCAAAACCGATCATCAAAGATATCCTGGCCCCGTACAGCAAACGGCTAAGATAATCACGTCCCACCTGATCAGTGCCTAAAATGTGCTCCATACTCCCTTGTGAATCCCAAACAGGTGGTAACAGTCGATCACTCAATATCTGGGTATATGGATTATGGGGTGCTACACCGGGAGCCAGAATCGCTAAAACCACGATAATGCACAATACAATCCCACCGATCATAAGTCCCCAATGACGCAGCGATCTGGCTCGCATAATCTGCCCTGGTGTGGGTTCTATAATGTCATCATCACCGGATATTTTTTTTAGTATCCCATGTTGTGTTGTCATATCAGCGTATCCTTATTCGAGGGTCTAACCATGCATTCAGTATGTCAGCTACAAATGTCGTTGTTATAAATACAAGACAAAGCAAAAGTACTACCGCTTCCATACAGGCCAGATCAAAATACATTATAGATTCATAGGCAAGAAGCCCCATACCATTCAAAGCAAAAATGGTTTCAATAATCACTGTTCCACCCATCATATATCCCGCCTGTATCCCAATTACGGCAATTACAGGAATTACAGCATTCCTCAGAGCATGTTTCAATAAAACAGTGTTAGGTCTGAGTCCCTTGGCCCGGGCAGTCCTGATGTAGTCTGTGGCAAGAACATCCATCATACCGGTTCGGGTTAGCCGCATAATAGCAGGCATGGCATTGGTACCCAGTACAATTGTAGGCATAATAAAGTGCTTCCAAGTATCTGATCCTGATACCGGCAGCAGGGGAAACCAGAGACAAAACACAACAATCAACATAAGCCCAAACCAAAAACTGGGCATGGCCTGGGCGCTTACAGCCAGACTGAGACAGAAGCGGTCAAGCCATGTGTTTGGTCGCATAGCTGCCAACACTCCCAGTGGCACGGCAAACAGGATCGCATAAATCAGAGCGCAGGATCCCAGAGTTAAAGTTACAGGGAGGCGTTGCGCCAAAAGCGTGCTCACTGGAATACCAAAGTAGTAACTTGTGCCCAGGTCACCCTGCAAAGCGTTGGTCAACCATGTCATGTATTGCACCGGCAAAGGTTTGTCAAAACCGTATTGAACCCGAACCAGTTGAATATCTTCTTCTGTGGCATCCTCACCAGCCAAAGCAACAGCAGGATCTGAAGAAAGATGCAAAAGCCCGAAAGTCAATATGGATACCGTCAGGGCTACCAGCAGCGCGAGTAAAACTCTTTTGAGGGTGTAAATGAGCATTTCTTAATCTACTCCTTTATTATTTTTTCCATTTTGTTAAAAACAAACGAGGTAGACCATCATTTGGTGCAACAAATTCCAAATTATTACTAAAAATGTAATTCATGCCAACAGAGAACATTGGGAGCCAATAAGCTCTTTCTGCCATTAATTTCAATGCCTTGTCGTAGTTTTCAAGTCGAACTTTAGAATCAGCAGAAGATCCACCCGCTTTTATTAGATCAGACACTTCCTGATCTCTGGAAAGGTCATTTTTATCCATTTTATAAAAATAAGGTAAAATGGCATCTACATCAGATAGTGATGATGACGCCCATGATGTTAAGGCAATAGGAACCTTACCCTTCTGCCACGCACCCCGCATGCCGGAATATGTACCCCAGTTAAGATTGGTCTTGATGCCTACTGCCGCCAGATCATTCATGACAGCCTCAACCATGGGTCGATATTTATAACCAAACAGCTTTGTCTCAAACCCATTGGGATAACCAGCTTCCTTGAGAAGTTGTTTTGCTTTTTCAGGATTGTATTCGTAGCGCTTCACGTCTTCAGTACATCCAAACTGGTCTGGTTTACAGGCTGAGTGTATCACCTTGGAAGAACCCTTAACAAGCTGTTTGACAATTTCACCACGGTTGACAGCATAGGAGACTGCCTGGCGAACTTTAATGTTTTTAAAGGGGCTATTATCGTCTGTACGGCCAGCCGCATCCATCATGAGGAATGCAATACGCATAGATGGTGCCTGTTCCAGCGTGACCCTGGGATTGTTAGCGAGACTTTCAGCGATATCCGTGGGTACCTGAAATATCCAATCAATTCCGCCGCTTAAAACCTCTGCGATCTGTGTGTTGATTTCGGGGATAATGCGTATCACTATTTTACCAATAGAGGGTTGCCCCTTAGGGCTGTCCTTATAGTAATTGTCGAATTTTTCAAAGGCAAATCCTTTGCCGTCAAGGATCTTGGTAAGGCGATATGGCCCGGTTCCGTTGGGATTGATATTTTGGGACAATGACCCATTTTTATCATAACATCCTTTTTTATATATAGAGATACCACCGGCAAGTCTGTTAGGCATAAGGGGATATGGCTCTTTCATGTGGATTCGTACTTTAAAAGCATTGAGCTTTTCTACATGATCGATATTTTTAAGATAAGACCCCTTAGTTTTTATAGCTGGATCGGAAACATAGTTGAGAGTATAGACAACATCATCAGCTGTCATCTCTGACCCATCGTGGAATTTAACACCTTTGCGCAGTTCAAACTCCATCAGTTTCGGGTTGATCCATTTCCAGGAAGTTGCAAGAGCCGGCTTGATCTCCAATGTAACAGGATCAGTGTACAGAAGACCGTCGGTAAACAGTCGCTGTACAAGCATTCCTGTACGATTGGCATTGAAAAATTTATCCACATTACCGAGTTCAGTCTTAGTGCCGACGTTCAAGGTGTCGTCTTTTTTGCCGGCATGGCCTGATTGGATACCAAAAACAAACAACATACTCAAAACCAGAGCAGATGAAACAAACTTCCTTTTAAGTATTTTTTTTAGCATGAGTTACCTCCTGTTATAAAGTGTTATGTCACATAAATAAAACTACCTCTCATTTATATCTTAGCAATGAATACAAAAAACATGTAACAGAGTCAAGAAATAAATTAAATCAATTTAATTTATTAAGTTTCCCGATTTATTTTTATGGTAAATTGCCTTAAACATTGTATGATGCTGAGAAGAATGAACTAACTATTCCTACAGGTGCGCCATGTAGGAACCTAGGAGGTTGTCCGAGAATGCCCTTTCGCCCAAATTCTTCAGAATTGTCAAAAAATAATGCTCGGAATATCAAACATATGCCTGCGCTTATTTTTAGAAAATTCTTCGATTTTGAACGAAATGTCTATTCTCGGACAAGCTCCTAGGCACTTTTTTAATCAGGAAACTTTAGTTAATATTTACCATTGGGAAAGACTACATATTTGATCTTAAAGAGATTTTATAAAAAACTTATAAATGAAGGATTGATTCTGAATGAATGAACGCCAACAAAAAATTTCCACATTCGTTAAAGAGCTACTCTACCAAAAAGGTACTCCTCGCAACCAAATTGCCGCCCTGTCCGGCCTCACCAATACATACCTCAAGGACATGGAGCAAGGAAAAACAATTAATATCGGTCGAGAAAAGATTATCTATTTTTCCATAGCATTAAGTCTGGACTTGTATGAAATCGACAAATTATTGAATATTTTTGATCGAACACCATTAAGTGAAGATGACATCCCTATTTTTTTGAATATCACCAAACACATACGACTTTCATCCGCAATTCATTTTAATCGGAGTTACATCACCCATAACTTAGTGTTGATATCAATGCGTCATGTTCCCGGTAAAACAATTGCTATTTTAAATTTCCTTCCTTCTTCTTTTGAGGAAGAGTCACACTATAATTATATTTATGGAGACGTAGAATGGTTGCATCCGTTATATAGCCAATTGTATCAGGCCATCGTCAAAGAGAAAAACTGTAGCTTGACCCGTGTTCTAGAGGAAGGCCAAATTGTGGAACATTACTCTTGCAGGCATTGTATTGAAAATAGTATCATTGGGCTGCCTGATTCAAAAGAACGAAATTTGCGTGTAATTCAATTTCAAAAACTCATTCATCACATTAAAAAATACGATAACTACCGTTATTATCTTGCAAATTCATGTCCAACGGTTTCATTCGTCTATAAACGACCGGATGACAGAACCAAGGAGAATGAAAAACTTCTCATAGTAGGCAAATCTAGCTACGAAATGGACCATCCGCACGGCCTGATGGTTGGCCTTGCCTCTGAAAGTCAGGTTATGATAAAAAATTTTGAGGAAGAATTAAGATTTACTCGTAAACGGATTGTGGAAGAATACACGGATAAAGAAAAAATGATATCTTATCTGGAAGAGTTAGTGAGTAAGTAATAATTCATTATTTTGTAATCCCACCCCCTAATTTTTTAAAAATATTCTACTCATTCGTTTCATTTTTACTAAAATGATTTAGATTTTTTTGACACGGCGTATTTATCAACAAACCAATGATTTGTTGTTGTGTTAGGATTACCATATCGAGTGGTAAATATTCGGATTAATACTTCAAGTTTTCAAGATAAATAGGAAGTTCTTATTAATAGGATATGCCCAAGCTCTTCTTTTTTTACTGTGACGGAGGAGGCATGCTGAGCTGTTCACAGAGCTGTCAAGTTGTCATAAATATTTTTTAATAACAAGTACTTGTGCGATGCCTGCCCGTCTAGACGTTGACGATGTCTGAAGATGGTACAAGGAACAGGATTCTAACGTTATTTTCAAGGAGTTGCAGATGATTGAAGATCGAATAGTACAGATACTTGGAGAAATTGTCGGCAGTACCAATATTTCCCGAGAAAAAGCTGATAAAATTACACATTCATACGATGCTACCCAGCAAAGTTATCTTCCCGACGTAGTTGTGTATGTAAAAAATACGGAGCAGGTCGCAAAAATCATTACACTTGCCAATAAGGAAAAAATCCCGATAGTTCCACGTGGTGCAGGAAGCGGTTTTACCGGTGGTACCCTTCCGATCATGGGTGGTATTGTATTAGTATTAACACGGATGAACAGAATCATTGATATCGATACAGACAACCTGACGGCAATCGTGGAACCAGGTGTAGTTACAGGTCAATTCCAGAAAGCCGTTGAAAAACTCGGACTATTTTATCCGCCTGATCCAGCATCACTGGCATTCAGTACTCTAGGCGGGAATGTGGCTGAATGTGCCGGTGGTCCCCGTTGTGTTAAATATGGGGTCACCAAAGATTATGTTCTTGGTCTTACAATGGTAACACCCACAGGTGACATCATTCATACCGGTGGTCGAACCATGAAAAATGTCGTTGGATATGATCTGACAAAGCTTTTTGTTGGCTCCGAAGGAACTCTGGGAATTGCCACCGAAATCACGCTCAAACTCATCCCCAAGCCTGAAGCAAAAAAGACAATGCTTGTGTATTTTGAAACAATTGACGGTGCAGCTCAGGCAGTCTCCAATATTATTAAAAACAAAATCATCCCCACCACTCTTGAGTTTCTTGATGCAGCAACCATCGACTGTGTACGAAAAGGATCCGGTCTGGATATCCCTCAGTCCTGCCATGCTATCCTTATCATTGAAGTTGATGGGGACGCTGACATTCTTGATAAACAGACCCAAAAGATCTTAACAATTGTACAACCATCAGGAGTAATTGATACACGAATCGCCCACACTCACGAGGAATCCGAAGCAATATGGGCAATCCGGCGCAATGTCAGCCCCAGCCTGCGTAAAATCAACCCAGATAAGTTCAATGAAGACATTGTAGTGCCACGTTCAAAAGTACCTGATATGATCCGAGCCATTGAAAAAATATCCAGGGAATTCGATGTCCCTATCATCAACTTTGGTCACGCAGGAGACGGTAATATTCATGTGAATATTATGGTAGATTTGAAACAGGATGGTATGAAAGAAACTGCCCACAAAGCTCTGGACAAGCTCTTTACGGCTGTTATAGAAATGAATGGATCTATTAGTGGTGAACATGGAATAGGCACTGCAAAATCGCCATATCTGAATATGGAAGTAGACGAATGTACAGTATCCTATATGCAGACAATAAAAAGAATTTTTGATCCTAATAATATCATGAATCCTGGGAAAATTTTTTCACGGGATTCATAGACTACCATGAACACAAATAAATCATTAGATGATTACACAGTAGAAATACAAGAATGTGTAAAATGTGGCAACTGTCAGGCACATTGTCCAGTTTACAACGTAACTCACAGGGAAGGCGGAGTTGCAAGAGGAAAAATAGCACTTGCCGCATCATTACTTGCAGGTGAGATTAAACTTGATAAACGCCTTCGTGAAGATATCAGCCTCTGCCTTATGTGTGGATCCTGTGTGAATAAGTGCCCTAACAAGGTTCCAACACATGAAATTGTTGGTGCCATCAGAAGAGAAATAACGGAAAGCCGTGGTCTGTCTCTTATTGGGAGGGCTGTATCAACTGTCATAGGACACCCAAAACTCCTTAAGACACTTGCTAAAAGCGGTGCGGTTCTTTCTCCTGTGCTCCTTGCAAAGGTTCCTTCAGCAAGTGGCTTGAGACTGCGTTTTCACAGCCCCGTTATGCAAAAACGAACCCTTCCACAGGTAACATTCACAAATCTCTTTGAACGCTATCCTGAATTTATCCAGGGTGACCCTGAAAAACCTGTGGTAGGTATTTTTTCAGGATGTTCCACAACGTATCTCTATCCTGATACGGGAGCTGCAATGATCGAGATTCTTAAACACTTCGGGTATTCAATTTACTTTCCACAATCCCAGGTATGTTGCGGCATTCCAGCACTTTCCACTGGTAATGGAAAACTTGTAGAAAAGCTTGCTGCAACTAACATAAGCAGCTTTGCAAAGCATTCTGTTGACTACATCCTCACCTGCTGTGCCTCATGTAACGGCGGTATTGGTGAGCACTATAGATCTATGAAGGGTGATACAGGCAATTTCACCGATAAGGTAATGGACATCCACGTTTTTCTGAAAAAACAGGGGATTTTTGACCTGATTGAAAAAATGAGTATATGGGAAAACCAAACCCGTGTAACCTACCACGACCCCTGCCACCTCAAAACTCAGGGTATCACCAAGGAACCCCGCGAACTTCTTAACGTATTACCAAATGTTGACTATGTTGAAATGGAAGGAGCGGATCTTTGCTGCGGCCTTGGTGGAACATTTTCTGTATATAATTATGATTACAGTAAGCAGATAGGTGCACGTAAAATAGATGGGTTAAAGGAATGCGGTGCATCACAGATTGCCACCGCCTGTCCGGGTTGTATTATGCAACTACAGGATTCTATTAATCATGCAGAACTACCGATTACAGCTATCCATATTTTAGAACTGCTTGAGGAGGCTTTAAAGGATCGTCTTACATAAGGGGGGGGGAACAAAACATTGGGACGAAAATCCTCATGGGAGTTACCTTTTTAAAATCATGCTTTCTTCATCCAGCGCCACACGCAACATATTTTTCATGTATCCAAATTTAAATCAAATACCCGATTTTAGCAAACAGAAATGTCCAACTTTGGCTTATGTCAGCAAGTTTTTGTGTTTTTAAATATTGTGATTATGCTTTATTGTAGAGGTCTGTATTTATCAAATTTTTGATAAACTCTGCGGACTTTTGAAGTTGTAAAAGTTCACCATCAGTAAATTCACATTTAATTACTCTTTCAACACCTGTTTGGTTGACAACAACAGGAACGCTTAAAACAACATCTTTAAGTCCATAAAGATCATCAATATAAATTCCAAGGGGTAACAGAGAGTGTTCGTTTACAGCAATGGCTCTGATAATACGATAAACACTGGCTGCAATACCACGATTAGTATTATTCTTTCGCTTAAAGATATCATATCCTACCGACAACACTTCCTGTAACACTGCAGCTTTTTCTACTTTTTCCAGACTATTTAATTCACAATACGTGTCAATGCTCATACCACCAACACTGCAAAGACTCCAGGGAATAAAACTGGTTTGCCCATGTTCACCAAGAACATAGCCAGAAATATTTTTAGGATCGAGAGCAAGACGTTTTCCCAATATTTGCATCAACCGTGCTGTATCCAGACTGGTTCCCGTACCAATTACACGCCTTGGATCAATGGTAGTAGCTTTTACAGCATAATATGTTGCAATATCAACAGGATTTGTGACAACTAAAAGAATAGCATTCGGAGCATATCGTATGACTTCCCGTGTGATTTCAGTAACAATTCCAGCATTTACCTGTGCCAAATCTTCCCGTGACTGCCCATGTTTTATTTGAGATCCAGCTGTAATCACAACAACGTCACTATTTTTGCAATCTGAATAGCTTCCTGCTAACAACTTGGTGTTTTTTGAATAAGTGAAGGATTCTGTATGGGTAAAATCAAGTATCTCCCCTTCAGCTTTTTCTGTGTTTCTACCGACAAGGACAATTTCAGAAACATGCCCCAGTAATAACAAATAATTTACAATTTCCGTTCCAACTGCACCAGCACCGATGATTGATATTTTCATAATAGCTGTTATTCTCACTAAAATATAAATAGTTGAACTTTCAACTGGAGGAAGATTTCGTCAAACGAAAGCACGGCTTTCGTCTGACGATTATTCCTGAATCAGAAACAAGATCAGCCGTTGAGCGAATATATCTCTTCCAATGTGTCCCTGGTCTTGATGAATTCCACAGTTCCATCTTCAAGAACCAACACTCTGGCTGGTCTTGGGAAGGCATTGGTATTTGCCGCATAGAAATGTGGGTCGTAGGCACCGGTATCGTGGGTCATGAGGATATCGCCACGTTCTGGCTTACGAGCTAATTCAACCTTGTATTTGGACGGCATATCCCCAGTAAAACAAAGCTGTCCGGCAAGGAATGTGTTGAATGGCTCGGCAGTTTTTCTTTTCAAACCGGAGGCCAAGGCCCATTTATTCATGGGAATTTCGTGCTCCATAGCATCAGCGAAATTGACCACGCCAGCTTCGAGTGCCACCAGATCATGAATACCGTCAACCTTCTTAACGTGACCGACACGACTCAAGGTAACGCCGGAGTCTTCTGCCATGCTTCGTCCCGGTTCAACAACCAGCGTTGGCTCACCCAGCTCTTTGAGTGCCTTGTCGAAGCGTATAGATTGACCGTTGACCGTGAGGTTGCTGGTCAGCACCGCATCGAGCATTTTCTCCTTGGGAAATTTAGAATAGAATTGCTCTCCGCTCCAGCTATCCCAATCGATCTTTCCAGTCGTTTCATCCTGGAATCCACCAGCACCGTTTTCCCATGCCCACATCTTCGACTTATCGCCGTTTTCATATGCGCTGAATCCCTCTTTGATTCTGTTGAGCATCTGATGCCACTGCGATTTATCCACATAATTGACAGGGTAGCCACCACCTAAATTGAGCATTTTGCATGGCTTACCACGTTCCTGGAGGGCACGGGAAAGTTCGATGAGCTTGGCTGCCACTGTTTTATATGGGTCAAGAGTGGCAATGGGAGATCCGATATGGACATGAAAGCCCTGAAAGTCAATATGCGGATTCTTGTCCATCAGGGTGAAAAATGCGACGATGTCCTTGATATTGAGTCCGAATTTCGTCCAGACGCCACAGGTAAAACTACCGGCTGCTGTGACGTTGCTCATGGCAAAGCCGGAAAGACGTTGTAGCACACGTGGCTTGCGATTTGCTTCTCGTGCAAGGTGCCCGATGAGTGCAAATTCTTCTGCACTGTCTGAGATGATGACCATGTCTTTTGCCATGGCCATGCGGATAAAATCATCGGTTTTGGCATTGCCGTTCACATCCAGAAAGCGGGGATCGGCCCCGGCCAAAAGCGCACCTTCTGCTTCGTTGGGAGAGGCAACGTCAATACCTTCGCCTGCTTCCACTACAGTTTTAAAAACTGCCGGATGGGGGTTGGCCTTAGCTGCAAATCGAATTTCACCTTTGGGATAGCGCTCTTTGAGGACGTTTCTAAAGGCTTGTGCATTGTGCTTGATCTGTGGTCCGTAATGAATATGCAGAGGGAGTCCATAATGTTTGTCCCACCAGGAAACAGGATAGCCACAGATGACAGCTTCCTCTCCATCAAGATTGATGAACTGTCCGTTCCTAACGGCTTTGGGGTTGAAAGCTTTCTTGTCCGGTGATGCGGCAATGGCTTTTCCATTGGCACCCATCAAGGCCACCGTGGAACATGCAACACCTGCGGCGGTCAATTTGATAAAGTCTCTTCTGTCCATTTGGATTCTCCTGATTTGTGGGTTTTGATTTGTCTACTCTTAGCGTTTTTGGCGAGTATTCTTGAATTTTCCCTGCCGATGGCGAGTTGTATTTCACAAGCGGTCACACCTGTCGTCTCTTCAAGTTCCTCCCAGGTAATTTCAGCATTGCTCTGGCGACCGATTATTATGGCTTCGTCTCCAAGCTGAATTTTTTCACCGAGATCCTGATTACTTATATCGATGATTACCATATTCATGGATGTTTTCCCAACCAAAGGAAATCGTTTTCCTCTTATAAGTACGTGGGTTGTTTTTTCATAGGCCCATGAGGGTAATCCGTTGTTGTACCCGATCTTGATTGTGGCAAGAATAGAGTTTCGTCCTTTTGGCGTGTGATACACACTGTCGTAACCAACGGGCGTGTCTGGTGGTACTTCCGCAATCCAGACTACGCTGGAAATGAACGAGGACATTACCCTCTTATAACGACAATCCGAGTTCATTTCTTTCGGTATATCACCGTATAATGCACCGCCAACCCGAACCATGCCACGCCTGGTCCATGGAAAACTTAAAGTCGCACCGGAATTTGCCGTATGCACTATCACATCATCAGGAAGGTCGATCCGAGCAAGCATGGTATCGAATATTTCCAGCTGTTTTCTGGTCAACTCTTCTCCCCGTTCAGGGTCGTAGGCATTAGCATAGTGGGTCATGATACCGCGTACCTGGAGACCGGGGAGAGCCATGGTTTTTCTGATATCTTCGGCAGAGACGAACCCCATACGAGCCATTCCGGTATTAACATTGAGATGTATGGGAATAACGCATTCCTTACCACGTTTTTCGCTGAACCAGCGTGTAATACGTGAAAGCTCTTTGGCCTGATCAAACGAACCAATCACCTCTTCTACAGGCCAGTTATTAAGTACGGCTTCGGCCATTTCGTAAAAAGTACCGGTTGCAATACGCAGGATAGTGGCCTGCATGCCGGTTTTTTCCATGACCTGTATAGCTGTGCGTATATCACTATTCGCCACCATACCGATGTAGGCTGGATCGGCACGTAACGCTTCTTCCATGAGAAGATCAACTCCGTGACCGTAGGCGTCAGCTTTCATGACTATGCACAGCTTGACGTCCGGCCCGATATCCTTTTTCACATGTTTGATGTTGTCGGCAAATATGGAAGGATCAATGACCACGCAGGCATCATGCCCATTGCAGATGGTGTTGGAGAGACCAACAAGATTGGCAATATTGTATGGCAGGAGTAAACTTTCTTTTGCCATGACTGGGAAAGGGATGGTGGCCGAGACCAAAACCGTCCCGGCAGTCGCAAGCCCCATTTTAATGAAATATCGTCTATTCATAAGTTTTCCTTTCTGTCGGAGTCCGTCTCTGTCATCCGTTTTCTTGATAGCATTTTGGTTCGATGTCGAGATAAAATTTTTCATTTAACGAAGAGATCTGGACAGATAGCGCTCATAGGACATATAAGCTATTAGTCGCACTAATAGTCCACCCACTATTATGAACGCACTAAACACCATAGTGTCGTGAAGTGACGCGTTATAGAAAAAATAAGTACTCCATAATGCACTGTTCAAGATGATCAACATTATCCATGTGAACATACCATTTGTTTTGTACCCTGAATAAAATGCATATACATTGCTATGTTTAATGCTCTCAAAGCACTCATTGTGATAGGGGAGAAAGGCTTTCCCAACTACTGCCAGTTCCTCTCTGTGACGTATAGGTTTTTTACATTCATGGCATATGATTTTTTTATGGGGTTCTGGGGACAGCATACCAACCTCCTTTTTTTGAGTCTCGGAATTTTCCCAATACTTGATCGTAAGCGTCCAATTAACCGCACCTTGCTTTATCAAACTCCTGTCCCTGTAAGT
>JAOZTO010000014.1:4686-14467 GCA_029942265.1 Desulfocapsa sp. | reverse complement strand
CATAAGTTGATACGGAGATAGGTTTTGCTTTTATTGCCCAAAGGGCATTATGTTCAGAAATAGGTTCAGCCAAGTTTAACGGGTATTATTACGATGGGTTTATGCCTGTTCTGCACTGCCTTGCTTGTCACCAGGAAACGATGAAATACAGCAAGGAATAAAACCCGCCCGAAGGGCGCTAAGTGCAGGTGACGGCAAGACGCAGTGGTTCCAGGGTAACTTTGCAGCGTATGAAGAAAAGGTACGTACGGAGAACCCGGACAGGGTCGCGCATAGAAGGAATAAGTATCGCCAGTTAAAGCTGAGATGATGTGGGAAAAAAGATCAGGCTAAGCATAAATCGTATAGTTTTATGCGAGTAGATATTGTAAGTTTTTTTGAATGGAGATTACGGTGCACGAAAAGCTTTGGGAACAGTTATTACAACTCGATCCGCAGGGGACCGCTAAACGAGTAAAATGTGGGTATTTGAAAGATTTGAATCAATATTGTGTGAAATTTATGGGCATTGAGTACACGGTAGATATTGGTGAGAAACAAATTTTCATAGGATCAGAGGATGGCGAGCCTGTTGGGGCAGGTTTTATGGAGCAGCTGTGCATTCTGGCGTATCTGATCAAATCAGTCAAAGTGCCATTGTCTAAAAGGCTTGTCACCGGCGATAAGCTCGAGTCCGGGGAATTCTTTTTTCGGGGTCCGCACGTGATCCCTACGGCAAAGCTGGAGGACGTTTTTGGATACAATCCTGACTTGATCTATTCAGCGACAAATGGGATGAATGCTAAGAAGGCGTCATTTGGCGATGCTTCTGTGGAGGTTAGGGTATTTGACCGTTTACCGGTTACTTTCGTCGTTTGGGGAGCCGATGACGAATTTCCTGCCAGGGGTTCGATCCTTTTCGATCAGTCAGCAACCTCGCATCTTCCGCTGGACGCGTTGCTGGCGGCGGTGGATATCACGGTAAAATCCCTCATTTCGGCTGTTTCATAGTGTTGGAGCGGGTTTTGTAGGAATAAAAATGGCGATTTTATGCTGTTAAACGGATGAAAAAGCAAAAATACGTGTTTTCCGGCTAAGTATTTTCCACTTTAAGTATTTTCCACAATGGATTAGTTGTCTGAACTCCCCTAAACTGTAATTTGTAGTAGGATAAGCGTAAATACTTACAATCCAGTTAAATAATTGTATTTTTCAGTTGCTAAATGCTACTTTTGGGTATATACGTAGTGGAGAGATTGCTGGGGTTTTGGTAAATTACAGAAAGGCTCTCCGGATAATGAAACTTATGAAACCGTAGGGTCTTTCTAACTTTTGCGGCTTTTACGGCTGTGATTGATTCTACGGTATTTTTTTAAGGAAACAGGATATATGTCAGGTTTTAGAGTAGCAATAGGAGGCAAGGGCGGAGTAGGGAAAACCACGGTTTGTGGCGTTTTGGCCCAGCTTTTGGCGAAATCCGGACTTGACGTTCTGGCGATAGATGCCGATCCTGATACAAATCTTGCCGCAGCACTTGGCGCAACTGCCGTGCAGGTCCCCGAATCGATCATCAATATGAAGAAATTGATCTCCGAGCGGACTGGGACAGACAAAAATGCTACGGGTGCCTATTTCCGGATGAATCCGGAGGTTGGCGATATTCCTGAGAAGTACTGGGTTGAGATCAACGGTCTGAAACTTTTTGTTCTTGGCGGTATCACACGTGCAGGTGCCGGTTGTGCCTGTGCCGAGGGAAGTTTTTTGCGGGCATTGCTTACGCATACGATGCTGAATCGTAAAGAAGCGATCATCGTCGATCTTGAAGCCGGTGTAGAATGTATGGGTCGCTCGAGCATTGAGGGCATCAACGCTTTGATCGTTGTCGTCGAACCTGGCAGCCGGAGTATCGAGACAGCCCTGAATATATCTCAGATGGCCAAATCGCTAAATATCAAGCAGGTTTCGGCTATTATTAACAAAGTCACTGATGATTCACAGATCGAGCAAATACGTTCACAACTCGGTGCTATACCAGTACTTACAGCTATTAAATATACTCCCGAAATCCAGCGGGCTGATATGGACCGCAGTAATGTTTTGGACAGTGCCCCTTCGCTTGTCGAAAAACTATCTGAAGCGAAGGATGTTTTAATGAAAATGATTAAAGAAAGGGACTAGGGATAAGGGACTAGGCACCAGGGTAAGGAAACCGCCTAACGGCGGATATTGATTTATTAAAAACATGAATTTTCAATCATTAGATATTGAACATGCTGGGCAAAGAAAATTGCCTGGCCTATGAAAAGAGGTTTTTTATGGATGTAAAAAAACGTAGCGGCGATAAAGCGGCACAGGAAATGATCGAACATATGGCTGAAAAGGGCCAGGAAAATATCTGGGACAGGCTTGATGCCCAGTCTCCGCAGTGTGGATTCGGAAAAAGCGGCGTATGCTGCAGAATCTGTACTATGGGCCCGTGCAGGATTTCCAAGAAAGCGCCGCTCGGTGTTTGCGGAGCCGATGTAGATACCATCGTCGCCCGTAATTTTTTACGCGCTGTAGCAGGTGGAACCAGTGCCCATAGCGATCATGGTCGAACAGTTGCCGAGGCTTTTGTAGCAGCTGCAAGGGAAGAAACAAAAGATTACAAAATGAAAGATATTGCCAAGCTTCATGCACTTGCTAAGGAGTTGGGCGTTGAAACAAAAGGAAGAACTGCCAACGAGATAGGTATTGATGTTGGTGAGATCGCTCTTGCTGAGTTTGGCAAAAGTCGCGGCACACAGCTGATGACAAAACGAGCTCCCAAACCGCGACAGAAGATATGGGAAAAGCAAGGTGTTGTTCCGCGTGCTATAGACCGAGAAGTGGTTGAAGCAATTCATAGAAGCACAATGGGCGTGGATCAGGATTACCTTAGTCTGTTGAACCATGCCTCACGCACGGCACTTGCAGATGGATGGGGCGGTTCGATGCTAGCGACGGAGCTTCAGGATATTTTGTTCGGCACTCCATCACCCGGCGTAGGAGAGGTTAACCTTGGCGTTATAAGTAAAGACGAAGTGAATATTATCGTTCATGGACATGACCCCCTGATGTCTGAAATATTGGCAGAAGCTGCTTCCTTGCCGGAGATGGTGGAAAAAGCCAAACAGGCAGGAGCTAAGGGCATCGCTGTTTCGGGGCTGTGCTGTACAGCCAATGAACTGCTTGCCAGACATGGCATACCAATTGCCGGTAACTTCCTCTGCCAGGAACTTGCGATCGCCACAGGAGCGGTCGAAATGATGGCAGTCGATGTTCAATGTGTAATGCAGGGGCTTGCAAAAGTTGCTTCTCATTATCATACGAAACTGTTTACAACGGCACATCAGGCAAAGATGACAGACGTTGAACATGTCGAGATTGATGAAAAAGACGCACTTAATATCGCAAAGCGACTGGTGATAGCTGCGATAGACAATTATAAGAACAGAGGCGAAATAAAAATCCCGGATGATAAAGAAACTGGAGTGATGGGCTTTACGAACGAGTCGATCAAGTATATGCTTGGCGGTCGGTTCAGGGCCAGCTATCGCCCGTTAAATGATAATATTATCAACGGCAAGATTCGCGGTATCGCTGCGATCGTTGGATGTTCTAATCCGAAAGTTCCGATGGATTCTACGCCGCTTGCGATGGCAAAAGAACTGATAAAGAGAGATGTTCTGGTGCTGACGACCGGTTGTGCGACAGTTGCTTGTGGAAAGAGGGCGATGCTTGACTCGAATGAGGCGTTGAAACTTGCCGGTTCAGGGCTCAGGCAAGTATGCGAGACCGTTGGAATACCTCCGATACTCGCTTGCGGTAGTTGCATTGATAACAGTAGGCTGCTTGTGGCAACTGCTGAAATAGTTGCAGAAGGCGGACTTGGAGAAGACATTAACGAGTTGCCGCTAGCCGGGGCATGTTTGGAATCAATCACCGAAAAGGCGCTTGCGATAGGTCAATATTTTGTCGCAAGTGGGGTGAAAGTATTCTTTTCAGACGCACTTTTCCCGTTCCAGGGTAGCGACAATGTTATGGAATATCTGCTTGGCGGGATTAGTAACGATCTCGGTGGCCAATGGGCACTTGAGTCCGATCCTGTAAAGGCTGCTGAACTTATGCTTGAACATATTGAGGCCAAACGTGTCGCACTCGGTTTGAAAGATGAAACCGAACGTAAACTTCTGGGTATGGAAGAGCGACGCGAGCTTTAAAGTTATTTAAAATAAAACCTGCAAAAGGAAAAAAAAGATGTCACGAATTATTGCATCAGCGGCCATTAAAGGTGCTTACAGTATTGTCGATCAGGCGAAAAAAGCACTTGCAGCAGCCATCGAAAAGAATGGTAAGGACTGTCACGTAGAGTTTCCAAACACTGCTTACTATCTTCCGGTTATTCATTCGATGCTGGGGCTTAATGTCACCACGCTTGGCGATCTTGAAGAGGTCATCGGCGAGATCGATGGGCTTCTTCCGCCGTTGGTATCCGAAGATGTATGGATTCCGTATCTCGGTCCGGCACTGGATGCTGGTATGGCAACACTTTTTGCCGAAGAGATCATCGAAGCCTGCAAATATCTTGATGGCCCCAATCCTGTAAGGGGTATCTGGCTCGGTGCTGCTGATGACGTGATCCTTCGCGAACGCGGCATCCAGTTTGTTGACGGTTCGGCACCTGGGTTTGCGGCTATCGTTGGCGCCGCTCCCGATGTTCAGACCGCTGTCGATATCGCTCTGAAATGCCAGCAGCGAAGACTTTACGTATTCATGTCCGGCAGCACAAACGGCACAACTTTCTCCGAACAGCTTATCGAAGGCGGAGTTCAGCTCGGCTGGGAATCGCGATTGGTTCCATTCGGTCCCGATACGAGTTCGACGGTTTATTCGCTTGGATTTGCGAGCAGGGCAGCACTTAGCTTTGGCGGCGTAACAGCAGGCGATGCTACGCGGAACCTGATCTATAACAAGGACAGGGTGTTCGCGTTTGTTTTGGCACTGGGCGAGGTTACTGACGAATGGTACGCAACCGCAGCAGGGGCGATCAGCTATGGTTTCCCGGTAATCGCTGACAGCGACATCCCCGAGATTCTTCCGACAGGCGTTTGTACTTACGAACACGTCGTTTCGAATATTCCGCACGACAACATCGTAGAAAAAGCTATCGAGGTTCGCGGATTGAAGATTAAGATTTCAGAAGTTCCCATCCCCGTCGCTTATAGTCCCGCCTTTGAAGGCGAGCGAATTCGCAAAGAGGATATGTATTGCGAGTTCGGCGGCAACAGGACCCCTGGCTTTGAGTGGCTAGAGACGCTCGACATTTCAGAGGTCGAGGACGGCAAAGTTGAAATCATCGGTCCCGACATCGACACTCTTGAAGTTGGCGGCAGGCTGCCCATCGGCATTGTCGTTCAGGTCGCAGGTCGTAAAATGCAGTTGGACTTCGAACCGGTTCTCGAAAGACAGACACATACTTTCCTCAACGAAGCCCAGGGCATCTGGCACATGGGTCAGCGTAACATCAACTGGCTCAGGATCAGCAAAGTTGCCTACGAAGCAGGTTTCCGCCTCGAGCATATTGGTAAGATTCTCCATGCGATGCTGCACGATAATTACTCAAGCATCGTCGATAAGATACAGGTCAAGATTTACACCGAAGAAGCGAAAGTTCTTGAAATGCAGAAAAAGGCGCTCGCCAGTTATGAGTTCCGTGACGAAAGGCTTGCCGGTATGACCGACGAAAGCGTCGATACGTTCTATTCGTGTACTCTTTGTCAGAGTTTCGCTCCGTCTCACGTTTGCGTCATCACACCCGAAAGAAGCGGCCTCTGCGGTGCGTACAGCTGGCTAGACGGCAAAGCCGCATTTGAAATTACCCCAACCGGTCCGAATCAGCCCCTTGCCAAGGGTGCCCCGATCGACAAAAAGATCGGTCAGTGGGAAAAAATCAACGAGTTCATCAACGCCAATTCGCAGGGAATGGTCGCGCAGATGAGTGCCTATTCAATGATCGTCGATCCGATGACAAGCTGCGGATGTTTCGAGTGTATCTCCGCGATACTTCCCTCAACCAACGGAATCATGATCGTCAACCGCGAGCATCCGGACATCACGCCATGCGGCATGAAATTCTCGACGCTGGCAGGTACCGTCGGCGGCGGCAACCAGGTGCCCGGTTTCATCGGTCACTCCAAGCATTACATCTCGTCCAAAAAATTCATCTCCGCAGAAGGCGGCGTTGGAAGGATCGTATGGATGCCAAAGGCGCTTAAGGAAGAACTCGCCAAGTCGCTCACCGAAAGCGCAGAACGTGCAGGTCTCGGCGGAGCAGCCTTCCTCGACAAAATCGCCGATGAATCTCACGGAACTAGTGAAGAAGAGATTATGGACTTCCTCACAACCAACGAGCATCCAGCCATGACAATGGATCCGATGTTCTAATTTGTAATACAAAATAAAACGCAAAATCTGAAAACTTAACCAGAATTAAGGAATGATACAATGGCTCTAACAGGACTGGATATCTTCAAGCTTTTACCTAAGACGAACTGTAAAAAGTGTGGAATGCCTACTTGTCTCGCATTTGCGATGCAGCTTGCCCAAAAGCGTGCCGAGTTAGATGCCTGCCCGGAGGTTTCCGAAGAATCAAAGAACACTCTGGCAGCGGCAGCTGCTCCTCCGATGAAGCTGGTCAAGTTCGGCACCGGCGAAACAGAGGTCCAGGTCGGTCAGGAAACCGCAATGTTCCGCCACGAAGAGAAGTTTCACAATCCTTCGGTTCTGGCTCCTACGATATACGACGATCTTACCGATGATCAACTCGCTGCCCGCATCCAGGCCGTCAATTCTCTACAGTTCGAACGCGTCGGCGAACAGATTGGCATAAAAGCTGTTACCATCATCAACAAAAGCGGCGCCGCTGACACATTCGCATCCGTCGCCACCAAGGTCGCAGCATCGGTCAAGCTCGCCCTGATACTCTGCTCGGAAAACCCAGGCGCCATCAAGGCTGCTCTAGGCTCAACAGCTTCGCAGGTCCCGCTCATCGCAGCTGCTACTCTGGAAAACGTCGACAAGATGGCCGCGATCGCCAAAGAAAACAAATGTCCCATCGTCGCCAAGGGCGCATCGCTTGAGGATCTCGAGACGCTTACCGAAAAGATCAAGGCAGCTGGCGTCGAAGACATCGTATTAAGTCTCGATACCGACAGCCTCAAAGAAAATCTCTACAGCCTGTCACAAATGCGTACACTCGCACTTAAGAAAGCGTTTCGTCCGTTAGGTTATCCTTCGCTGACAGCACTGATCGGCGGCGATGACGATTCACAGATCGCAGCGACAAGCCTCATCTGCAAGTATTCCGGCATCGTCGTTCTCGACACCGTCAACCCAGCCGTTTACCTCACGCTCCTGACGGTCATCATGAATATCTACAGCGATCCGCAAAAGCCCGTCCAGGTCGAGCCAAAGCTCTACTCCATCGGCGAGACGACAGAGAATTCGCCCGTAATATTCACCACGAACTTCTCGCTGACATATTACACCGTCGAATCCGACGTCGAAGCTTCTCGCGTACCTTGCCATATCCTCGTTGTCGACACCGAAGGCACCAGCGTACTGACCGCCTACTCCGGCGACAAGCTTAACGACAAAGCAGTCGCCGACGCCATCACCAAATCCGGCATCGAAGACATCGTCTCGCACAAAAAACTCATCATCCCCGGCTACGTCGCCGTAATGAGCGGAAAGCTCGAAGAAGCCACCGGCTGGGAGACCATGGTAGGCCCGAGAGAATCGTCAATGCTTCCGAAATATCTGCAAGAGGTCTGGGGTTAATGCCCGCAAACAAGAAAAAAAAATATACTGTCACTTTCGAGCCAAGCGGTCTCAAGGTCACCGTTGACGAAGGCACCACGCTCTTAAAGGCAGCCAACAAAGTCGGTATTTACATTTCGTCCATCTGCGGCGGAGACGGCTACTGCGGAAAGTGTAAGCTCGTCGTCGATCATGGTGAATTCAAGACTATCCAGACCGGTCTGCTTGCGCCTGACGAAGTGAGCAACGGCGTTGTTCTTGCCTGTCAGACGAAAATCTTTTCCGATATTATTACCACCGTCCCTAAAAGTCACGACCTCCAGACAGGTCGAATCCTCATCGACAGCAACAGGACGAAAGCGTCCGATGCCGCTACGATCGACCCTCTGGTCAAAAAGATATACCTTGAATTGCCAAAACCGAGTATTCATGACCATACCGCCGATCACGAGAGGCTTTATCTGGCAATCCATGATCACGTCGAGACCGATACCATCCAGACCGGCCTGCGTACGATTCAAAAGCTTTCGCATGTCCTGAAAAAATCCGATTACAAAGTCACCGTCACCGTCGGCCATCGCGGCGGAACCACCGAACTGATCGATGTCGAGATCGGTGACAACAGCAAGCAGAATTATGCCATGGCAATCGATCTGGGCACGACAACCGTTGTCGCACATCTGATCGATACCGTTGTCGGCAAAACTCTCGACACCGAAGCTACCTATAATAGCCAGATAAATTTCGGCGAAGATTACATCCGTCGGATTATCTATGGCGAGGAGAATGATGCATTCGACCAGCTCCAGGCGCGAATTGCAAACGATGTCAACGAACTTATCGTCACACTCACCGAGCGAAATCGTGTCGATCTCAGCGATATTACCGCATGCGTCTGTTCCGGAAATACTGCAATGACGCATTTCCTTCTAAAGCTCGACCCAACCGGCATCAGAAGAGAGCCTTACGTTGCCTCCGCTGACTTCGTACCTCCCATCAGGGCCGCAGAAGCAGGCATACACATCAACAAACGCGGACTGCTCTATTGCCTTCCGTCTGTCGCCGCTTATGTCGGTGGCGATATCGTCGCTGGCGCACTTGCCACAGGGATTTATCAAACCGATAAATTGACACTGCTTGTCGACATCGGTACCAACGGCGAAGTAGTCCTCGGCAACAAAGACTGGCTCATTTGTGCTTCAAGCTCTGCCGGCCCAGCCTTCGAGGGCAGCGGTGTCAAAAATGGAATGCGAGCCGCCTCAGGCGCCATCGAAAAATTCAGAATACTCGATGGCGGTCAAATCGAGTACAAAACCATCGGCGAAGCTTCTCCGATCGGTATATGCGGTTCGGGCTTGCTCGATATCATCGCTCAGTTCGTAACCCACGGAATTATCGACCGTACCGGAAGGTTTGCAGACCTCTCTGACCCGAGAATCTCCGAAGGCGACCAGGGCATCCAGTTCCAGATAGCTCCGCCAATGGACGGACACGACGAGATCGCAATAACAGCGACCGACATCGCCAATCTCATGCGATCAAAAGCCGGCGTCTTCGCCTCTATCCGTGTACTGATGGCGTCAACTCAGATTACCTCGGATGACATTGAGGCTGTTTTCCTTGCTGGTGGGTTCGGCAATTATATGAATACCAGACATGCGATAGACATAGGAATGCTGCCAGACGTCGATGCTGATAAAATTCATTTCGTCGGTAATACCTCCATGGCAGGTGCCAAAATGGTTCTGCTCGCCAGAAACGCTTTAGAGACCGCCGAGTCCATCGCCTCGAACATGACATACTTCGACCTTATGAGTCATCCAGGCTATATGGAAGAATTCATTAAAGCAGGTTTCCTACCACATACGGATCTCAGCCTATTTCCGTCTGTGAAATTTGAAAAAAGTAAAAAAACGTAAAATTGAATTACAGAATGGGCTACGCTTTGTTGGCCCTTGTTTTT
>JAOZTO010000014.1:0-4586 GCA_029942265.1 Desulfocapsa sp. | reverse complement strand
AAATCCGTGGAAATCCGTTTAATCCGCGAAATCTGCGGTTAAAGAAGTTTTGTAAAAGGAAAGTAAAGTGAAAGCAACAATTGCTGTAAGTGGAAAAGGCGGGGCGGGGAAGACCACCATCTCAGCGATCATTATGCGCGAGCTGATAGGCCGTTCACCACAGGCAGTTCTCGGCGTCGATGCCGATCCAAACGCCTGCCTGGCAATGACTCTTGGTGTGAACGTCGAAGGAAGTATCTCTGACCTTCGCGAAAAAGCCCGATCACAGGACCCCAGCAACGCAGGTATCGACCGCTTGACCTCTTTCGAGTACGGCCTTGAACAGGTACTCACCGAGGCCAAAGGCTTTGATCTCGTCACAATGGGCCACCCCGAAGGCAGAAGCTGCTACTGCGCAGCCAATAACCTCCTCCGAAAATATCTCGACAAGCTCGCTCTTCAGTACAGCTTTGTCGTCATGGATAACGAAGCAGGTATGGAGCATCTCTCAAGACGCACCACTAACGATATCGACCTGCTCTGCATCGTCGCCGACCCCGGCCCGATCGGAGAAATTACCGTCAAACGGATTTCAGATCTCGTAAAGACGCTTGAAACACGCGTCAATAAGGTCGGAGTCATCTGGAACCGTGCCGAAGACGTAACAGAACTCGATGGCATCGTAAACCTCGGAGCAGTCCCCTTCGATGAACAGCTCCGACAGGTGTCCATGCAGGGCAAAAGTGTATTCGAAGTAGACAAAGACAGCCCAGCCATATCGGCTGTCAGAGAAATACTTAACCAAAATTTAGACTTAGAATAGGATTATAGCTACACGTACTTTGTCATTCCGGAATCCAGTATGAAATAGTATCCGCCAAAGGCGGAGTCCTTTATTAGTGTTGTTTTTTATTAGTGTCTATTCGTGGTTCGTTTTTTGTTTTAGTTTTAGTTTTTAATCCGTGTTAATCTGCGTAATCTGCGGTTAAAAGTTTTAGTTGTTAGTTTTTGAAATTAAACTCAGATCAGGAGATATAAAAATGGCAATACCTCAAGTTGCACAAAACTTCGCCGGCTCGGTCACTGAAGTTACCCTTGGAGCTACCGCAGAAAACGGTGGAACTCGTACCTCGACAGTCACTATTGGCGGTGCAAAAAATATCGTCCATGCCGGAACCCCCGCCGACAGTGCCGGCCGCAAACCCGTTATCGCTATGGACGTTCTGGACGTCGCTCCGACCGACTGGCCTGATGAGCTTATGGCCCAGTACGCAGACGTTGCCGATGACCCTGCTGCATGGGCCAAAAAATGTGTCGAACAGTTCGGTGCCGACATGATCTGCATTAAGTTCGACGGCGTCCACCCCGACAAGGGCGACAAGACCGCTGAGGATGCCGTCAAAGTCACAAAAGATGTCCTCGCAGCCGTCGGTGTCCCGATTGCTCTCTGGGGCTGTGAGAACAACGACAAGGACAACAAGGTGATGCCCGCAGTCAGCCAAGCCGCCAAAGGCGAAAACTGTCTCATCGGTATCGTCGAAGAAGACAACTACAAAGCGCTGACTGCGATTACACTCGCTGACGGCCATCATCTTATCACAGGTGCGCCGCTGGACATCAACATCGCCAAGCAGGTCAATATTCTCGTTACCGACATGGGCTTCCCCGCTGAGAAGATCGTCACCTTCCAGTCAACAGGTGCCCTCGGTTACGGTATCGAGTATGCCTATTCCATCGGTGAACGTCAGCGGCTGGCAACTCTCGCCGGCGACAAGACCATGGCTATGCCTATGATCTGTGACGTTGGTTACGAGTCATGGCGTGTCAAGGAAGCAAAGCTTGAAGGCGTACCCGAATGGGGCGAAGCAGCAGATAGAGGCCCAATGTGGGAAGCCACAACCGCCATCTGCCTCCTGCAAGCCGGTGCAGACATTATTAGAATGAGACACCCACGAGCTGTAGCAATGGTCAAAAGTTACATAAACCAAATTTGGGATTAAATTTCCGTAGGGCCAGCCATGCCCACGCAGTTTTTGTTTTTAGAATTTAAGATTTAATATTTGTTTCGGATTTCGATATTCGGATTTCGGATTTGGGCAACATGCCCATTACTCATTAGTGAAGGATTTGGCCTTCGGCTGAAGCTATGATAAAAATTTAATTTTGAAAGGTACTTGCCATGCAATTAATTGGAGAACGTATTAACGGAATGTTCCTGGATGTCAAACAGGCCATCGCCGATCAGGACAAAAAGGTTATCCAGGACCTCGCTATCAAGCAGACCAAAGCTGGTGCAGCATACCTCGACGTAAATGTCGGAACCGCTGCCGCCGATCAGGAAGGTACCATTCAATGGCTCGTAGAGAGCATTCAGGAAGTCTGTCAGACAGCTCTATGTCTCGATTCGCAAAAGCCAAACGTCATCGCTGCTGGCCTCAAAGTCCTCAATGCTGACAATGGTGGAATGCTCAACTCTTCGCCGCTTAACAAAAAGTCCGACGAAGAAATACTAGACAAATATCTCGACATGGCCGCACAAGCCGGTCCCAAGGTCAACGTTATTACGCTTACAATGGACAAAAACGGCGTTCCTCAGGACATTGACACAAGGGTTGCAATCGCTGCTGAGATCGTCCAGAAAGCCATGGAAAAGGGCTTTGACACACAACGTCTCTTCATTGATCCGATTATCCTGCCGGTCAAAGTTCCAAACGCTCAGGCTCAGCCCGGAAATATTCTCGATGCTATGGCACAGATTCAGTTTCTCGCTGATCCACCTCCGCATATGACTATGGGCCTGTCCAATCTTTCTCAGGGCACAAACGAAAGATCTCTGATCAATCGTGTATTCTTGGCGATGGCTATCTCCAGAGGGCTGGATTCTGCGATCGTTGAAGTGCTCGATAAAGAGCTGATGGACGTCGTTGCGACCTCCGAAATGCTCATGAATAAACAGATATATTCTGACAGTTTTTTGAAGGTTTTCTAAGGGTTTTGTAAGTGTTTTACCCTACTTTTGGCATTTTTCTCCAAAAAAAAAAGCGTTTTCAAATTTCTTTGGAGAAAATGGGAGTTTTGGGGGGACTTTTGGGGTAAAATGCTATGATAATATGACTAAAGCAGGATGTAATACGGTATAAAATAGCCTGTATTGTACCCTGTTATTTGACTTTAAGGCATTGGATTTGATATGACTTCTGGTGAAAAAAAACGTATTTTTTTGGTAGATGACGACCCGTGCATCCTCGATACTGCTAGTTTAATGCTCGAAAGTGTCAAGTATGTTTGTACCTGTTTCTCCAGTGCTGACAAGTGTTTAGAACATTTTGACCCAAGATCCTGCGATCTCGTCATCACCGATGTTCAGATGCCCAGAACCACCGGACTCGAATTACTCGCCCATATCAAAAAAACGCCCCCTGGGTACCCGTAATCGTCATTACAAGCTATGCTCTCTATGGCTGTCCAAGCGGTCAAGCATGGAGCGTTTGATTTCATCGAAAAACGCTGGAAGTCGATGCCTTCATTGAACTTACGGAAGTTGCCCTAAAGCACCACCAGCTCGACGATTCCTCCATTGGCAAACCCCTGACCAAAACCGAAAAAATAGTCCTGGAACTAATATTAGAAGGTATGAGCAAAGGGGTATCGCATATTCCCTACATCGCTCAGAACGTACCATAGAGGTCCATAGAAGCCATATAATGCGAAAGCTCAATGTTGATAATGTGGTAGATCTGGTCAAGAGAGCCTCAGCTTTGGGGTTCGATAAACAAGAAGAAAAATAAGCCTCAAGTCAATTTGAGATCGTATAACTGATTAGCACAATTACACTTACAAGAAGGGGATAAGCTATGACAATGAAATGTCCCGGTCAGGACCAGCGTTTTTGGGAACCTGGCGATATTTTCGAGGCTGCGTGTCCAAACTGCGGCGATTCCATCGAATTCTGGAAAGATGAAGCACAAGCCAAATGTCCATCATGCGGTGAGATAATCGCAAACCCTAAGCTGGACATGGGTTGCGCCAAGTGGTGCAAATTCGCCGACGAATGCCTGGGACGCAACGCAGGCGAACAGAGCAAGGTTCTATGCAATAAGTTCATAGAGGAGCTTAGAGAGCTTGCTGCGGGCGATAAGGAGTATATCAGTTCATGTCTTGCGATTCTAAAACATGCCCAGAAGATATTGCTGAACGAGGGTGGTCAGCCTTTGGTGGTTAAGGCAGCGGCTATTTTTTGCCAGACCGAGGATATTGAGGTAATACGCGGGATTCTTGACAAACATGCCGTGGAAAACGAGTGTATTGAGGCAGTGTGTGGTATTGTAGGTGCCCTAAAAGCGGGCCAGGCGGGCGATTCGCTGGAGTTTGAGATAGTTTCGGATGCTTTTAAGCTGGCGCGAAAGGCTGGGCAGGGCCAAGTCGTTCAATTTTCTACTGAAACGGGAAAACGCATCTCCGATTCTTTGTGAAAAACGCGTGTTTTTGCGTAGAAAAGTCGCTAGAAGTTTTATTGAAATGTGGTGTAAAAAGGATTTTCGCCTAATTTAACGTATCGGAAAAACAAAGTTTCTGTAAAAGCTTCTGACTGAAACAGATATTTGTTC
>JAOZTO010000013.1 GCA_029942265.1 Desulfocapsa sp. | reverse complement strand
GCTTGTGAACTATATTTGTTCATATGTGAACAAGCCGGATCAAACGAAGATGGGGCGCTAGCCGAATATTTACCTTCGTTACTGCAAATTCCTAATCATTTTAACGTACTCTAGTACGCCGAAATGCTTTCTGCACCCATTCTACAGCTTCTTCCGAATCATCTTCCCAAACCAGTTCATAGTTGAGCCTCCAGGCAGTAAGGCTTTCATTGGCACCACCCATAAAAGATGTCTTACGTCCATCCCGGTAACTAATTACCCCTGCTTTTCCGTGAATCAAACCAAATGTTTTATCCGGAAGTACCCTGACTTCAAGTTTGCTATTTGCCAATAAATCAAAGAGTCGTGCGAAACGATTTTTACTCGCCTTTCCCAGTTTCTCCGGTTCCCCGGCACACCAGTTTTTTCCGCATGGCCTGCTGAGCAGCTTTGGCTGTACTTACATCACGAGGATCAATTTCGGAATTACAAACAACTCTGATTGATCCATTCAGAGCTTCCAACTCCTCACCGGCCACCTCCAGTAAAGAAGACCTGAAAAAACCGGCAATACGGTCATAGGAGACAGCATCTTTCATCCTATCCTTAATAAAGGACGTGTCAAGTGGCTGGCGACGGGATGAGAAACGGGTAATCATCACTAATCATTCTTCCATTAACTTTTGTCTGATCCAGCTTGGCTTTCTCCGGCAATCAAGCACAGATGTTATCAGGACTGTTTGATCTGTAATTTTGTAATACACTGCAAAGGGAAAATGTTTGGAAAGTAGTCGATAATGATCGAAAATTTTGCAATGAATACCGCTGAAAAATGCGAGAGAGTCAATGTCTACATACAGTGAATCGAGGAAATAAGATCCAAGACCAGGGTTTTGCTGTTCGTAAAAGAAGTAACCGTGTTCAAGATCATGCTCTGCGGGTTCAAGGATTTTTATTTGCACGAAACATTCCTTTTTATGCGCTCCTTGGCTTCATCCCAACTACTGATCTTAACTTTCCCCGCTGCCAGGGCTACATCTCTGTCCTGGAGAACTGTTTCATGCCAGTCTGGTGAATCAAAAGCATCCTCATCTCCTGCAAGGTCATCCCAAAGCTTTTCCAGTAGATCCAATTTTTGTGCATAGGTAAATTGTGACAATGGTAACTCAACTCTTTCCATAACAATTCTCCATAGTCTTCTTTTGTTGTCCTTTGTTTTAATCGTTGTTCCCTAACTATTATAACCTGCCTTCGTGATCATTTCCTACGGTACCAGATAAACGTTGAGCAGCATCGGTGCGGACTGTTTCATGGATGGCGAAGAGAATATTACGCAGAGTGGTTACTCCAAACTCTTCTCCGCCCAGAGATGTTCTTTTAAACTCATTACCTGTTTTAAAACGGACAGCATTGGCCTTGGCCTGATGATGGAAGAGATGTTAAAGTGTAGGGGGTCGTACCAAGGTAACTGCCTGTAAATCATGCTTTTTTATTTCAAAAGTAGGTGTTTTCAAGGTTTGAAACGTCCTTTTTAGTACCAAATTTAGCTCAACACGAGAAATTGTTCGCTACTTTATTTCGCTACTTCAAGACGAAGATTTCTACCAACAGCTTGGGCATAATTTACCAATGTAGAAAGGCGGATATCTTCAGCGTGATTTTCTACCCTAGATATCGCTGATTTTTGCGTATGTAATTTCTGGGCGACTTGTTCCTGGGTTAACCCTGCTTCAAGCCGAGCTTGTTTAAGAATCACACCTATTTTGAATTGTTCATACCCCTCGTCAAAGTTTTTTGCAAATTCGGGGGATTTATTTTTCCTAGACCCTATATATTTATCCAGATCATCCATTTGTCTTCCTCCTATCGAGATATTCCTTTTTACGTTTTTCCGCTAACTGAATTCCCTGTGAAAAGTAAACATAATTGTGAACTTTGTCAATATAGTATTATCATAGCGAACGTCTTGCATCACCCCTTGGCCATCCAAGACTAAAAAAACGATATTGTCGTCATACAAAATATTCAACACCATGTAAACATGGACCCTGGTACATGAAAACATGGGTAAGGTAACTGTCTGTAAATCATACTTTTTAACTTCAAAAGCAGGTGTTTTCAAGGCTTAAAACGTCCTTTTTAATACCAAAAACAGTGTTGTAAGAAATGTCAGGTTCTTTCAAAACTGTCATACCATTGGATGTAGACTCGTTGAATGATGCTTTTTCCTTAGAATGCTATTTTTGATGGCAAAAACAGCATTCTAAGCAATTATACAGCCCATTTCAACATGATATTAACTGTTATTTCAGCTTATTATCTTGGTACGACCCCCATGTGTTCCTTTGAACCCAACTCGAATATTTACTACAAAGCCATTGCGTAAATCCTAAATAACTCTTAGATTAGACCTCGTAAACATATCAAGAAAAAAAGCGATTAATTGGTAAATATTCGGCTAGCACCGACCAACTGTCCAACTTTCCTTATCTTTCCGTTACTAGTAATAAACAGGAAAGTTGACTGAAATATTTACGAGGTCTGTAAATATAGGATATAATGTCAAAACAATTTTGCAGGAAACCATATGACAGACACTAAAGAAGAATTAAAACGGCACATTATAAAACGCGCCCACAAAAACGAAGGGCATTTTCGTTGAGTTACGCATTAAAACTGGAGACAGGGTTGCCGTTGGTGGGTGATGTGATTTCAACAGGAACCCAGCTTATCCGCGCCCTTGAAGAAGTCATTCAATTTGGCGGCTATATTGTTAAATATTATAATCATTATCGACAGCAAGAATGGTAACGGAATAGAAAATTTTAGTAAATTCACTGAACTTAATCAGATGCATAATTGTCCCGTTGTGACTCCGTACACCCTCATGGATACCATCTCATGAATACAAAACTAGACCTTCCCATCACGATTTTTTCATTTGGCTATAAGTACGAGCCTCCTCAGGATGTAAATTTTTTATTTGATGTTCGGTTCCTTGCCAACCCATTTCATGACCCTGAAATTCGTTCATTCACTGGTCTTCGTTCCTGTATTTCCGAGTTTGTCCTTCAAAATGATTCTGGAAGAAAATGCTTGCAACACCTGCACAGTATAATCAAATTCCATGCAGAGCAACTCAGTAAAAACGGTAAAGAAGATCTTCGCATTGGGATCGGCTGTACCGGCGGACACCATCGCTCTGTTGCCGTAACAGAAGCCCTTGCAAAACTGCTGACAAATTCAGATTTTAAAGATATTACGCATTACCATCGAGATATAGATAAAGAGAGTCATTGATAAGTCTGGTGATTTAATGGGATTTTTTCCTGCCCACTCATTACTCATTACAAACAGTCACCACTTCAGCTTTACGCAAAATACTGTCATGCTCAGTATCAATATAGCCTTTTTTCTGCACAGTAATGATTATTTCATTGGCAAGGTCAGGATCAGTTTCGGTTGAAATGACCTTGCACTGCCCGATTTGTGCGTGGCTACCTTCCAGTTCCAATGGTTTAATATAACGGGAAGCCAGCAGACGAAGTAATTTTCGATTAATGGCTTTCATATTTTTCACCAGCCGCCGTCCTGTCTTGTCCAATGAATCCTGCTTGCCCGCCATATTACTTTCCAAGACATCAAAGGCATCTGCTATCTCTAATAGATCGAGCAAAAATTCCTGTTCTCTCCTTTGCGAATCATCCTCCTGCTCGGTAATATTTTGTTTTAGCGCAACTATTTCACGTTGAAAAACGGTGAGTTTACCATAAAGCAGCGTGTAGGGATCTGTTTCTTTTTCGCTATGCTGTTGGCTCATCGCTACATATCAAAAATCGTTAAGCGTTGCATCCCTTCAGTACCAGCGGTTGGCAATACGACAGCATTTTTATTGGAATTTCCTTTTACTGGATTTAGCAACGATTCAATATCAGCAGAATGAACAAAATCAAGAATCATCTTTGCTTGAGGATCCATAAGTTGCTTTCTTGCCTCTGCAACCTCCCTGGCAGGATATTTCCTTTCACGCAAGGCCATGCCTGCTGCCTGGACGATATCATGCGGTGTTGCATCATGCTTTACAGCAAGTACTTTGTAAGGATTCATTTTCACATCTCCTTTTGAGCTATTTTAGCCTCCAACATGGAGACAACAGGGTGCAACGGATCCACCTTAACGGCCTGTTTGAGAAGCTTCCTAAACAAAAACATGCTCTCATCCGGCTGTGCGTCGAACTCACTTCCTGCCTGCTCACTCACCCCACCAATAAATGCAAAGAATGCTTCGCGCACATCAGCATATTGACTTTTAGCAGCCAGGCTGCTGGCCGCAGACAACTTAAAGCAATCAAGAAGTCGACGGAGTTCAGCTAGTTCCAGATTACGCCTGGCACCTCCAAGCTGAAATTTGGTAAATTCGTCATTTGGATTAAGTGCTATTGCCTTTTTAAGAGAGGTCACCAACACCCGAACATTCATCTTTTCATTGTTAAACAACTCAACAGCACGCCGGGTCATAACCCGACAAAGGGCATGCTCAACCTCCTCAGAAGGATCATTTTTCCGCCAAGCAGATAAAATAATCATACACGTACCAAGACGTTCAACATCCCAGTCTTCTTCCATGTCAAGCATGGTGATCAATTGAAGCTTTTGTGTTTTAACTCCCTTAAACAATGGTGCAACTTTCACCAATAATGTTTCCGCCTGTTTGAATTCTCTGTTCACCATGGCCTGATGTCCGCATGCAAGCATTATTATTTTAGTGGCGTGGCCAACAAATGGATCACCATTATCTTTCATGTGTAGGTCAAGGAAAGCAACAGCTCCTTCTATATCAACATTCCGAACCATAAGCAAAGCTGCAGCCGCCCGGGAATAACTGGCACCAGCACCAAGAAAACCTGTCCTGTCAAGAAAGGCATCCTCATTCTTCCTGATCAGCTCTAAAATATCCTCACAAATACCGGCTTGCAATGCCAGCGCCGGAGTAAACAACGGTATTGATCGATCATTTTTTTCACCTGCACGATGAGTATTCAGAATAGTCAACAGGTCTACAGATTCTTTCCATTGACTCAACAGTTGTTTACCGACCTGCGAATGGTAGCCGGCATACTCTTTCACCAGTTTCAAGCCGGAATCAAAGAGCGATTCTGATACCTCACCCGAAACCGGATTAAACAGAGCGGAAAGCCAGAAATCAATAAACTTCCTCATGTCGGCATCGGAAAGGTGCGAGCCTTCTTTTTTCGCATGAATAAAAGCGGCCTTGGCATGAACCGCAAGAACAGCAAGGTTCAGATGATCTGTGTTTTCACTCATCTCCCCGATTTCTCTCATTCGGTTCGCTTGCCAGAGTTCTGCTAGTTGCAATGAATGACAGCGACTGATCAGATGCATGGCTGTAGACGAATTCTCATAACCGGAAAGAGATTGTATCTGTCGTCGAATCTCCGCTTCACGTCCGAGTGGATCGTCATCCAGACGAGACTCTGTATCCCTTAAAAACAGGGCAAAAACACTCTCTTTTTGTTCAACAAAATCAGGATGTTCAGATTGGATTTGCTGCCAGACATTCAAAGACTCAAAGTATTTGTGTTGCTGTGCCAGGGCAAAGCCATAATTATATAAATCAACGATTTCTGAACACTCCGACTCAGCGTAAACTTCAACAGCCTCTACCCACTGCCCCGCCATAGCCAGACAACGGGCACGGCGACACAACAGGGTGATATCGGAATTACCGGCATACAGCTGAGCCAGGAACTCAGCTGCAGCAGAATAATCACCTGCTGCCTCTGCCTTATCAACAGATGTGAGCAGTTTTTTTTCCCCAGATGCAGTCTGCAATCCGGCTATGATCTCAGCAATTCGTTCATCACCACTGAGTTCAAGGGCTTGTTCAAAAACTTTCAGGGCCTGGGCTGAATCTCCTTTTTTTTGCAGACGTCTTGCTTTTTTTATCAGTTCACCTGCACGGATAGTAGCTATTTCTTTCCTACAAACACCTATATGTTCGGCCACTTCTTTTGGTAGAGAATCTTTGCTTTCATTGACTTTTTCAAATTTGCCATACTCTTTCAGTGCGGCCTGATAACTTTTTTTCGTAAACAGTTTTTCAGCCCGTTCAAGAATATCATGCGCTGACAGCTGTTTCTTTTTTGATTTTTTCTTGGTCATTTTTTATCCAACGCGGTAAACCGCAAGTAAGTGCCTCGAAGGTCTCTCTTCGATCGCTATCTGTGGGTATTTATAGCATTGATATAACAATATAATGCATATTTTCTTGTTTTTTTCATAACAGCTTTTAAGACGTAAGGCACTAATTTTCTGTAATTGTTTCTAATGTAAAATAATCTTTATCGTTTCAAAAGGAATACTCTTCACATCTGCATCAAAGAAAACCTGTCCACTTGTTCCTGGTACAATAAAACGGTCATAAATTGAATCCCGTGTGTCGTTCGCTTGCACCACATATTTCCAAAGTAGTGTTCCGTTTTTCCATTCTGTCTTTCTACTATACATATTGGCAAGCATTACAGGATCAGAGTCTGAAATAAGCTTCATCCTGCTTCCTACAATGCTATCACGAATGGCAAGGTGAGGATTCTGCTCCATTATGAAAGGGTAGTATTTTCCCTTCCCATAAAAACGGCGGGCAACCCCCCAGAGTGTATCTGTTTTTCGGGCATAATATAGAAAAGTATCCTCTTTTTCTTTTGGGAAAACTGCCTCAAAACGTTTCTCCAGTTCTCCTTTTAGGCTTATAAGATCAGCATCAATACGTTTTATTTCGACACCATTATCTCTTACTCCCTTCTCCATGCGAGAAATGGAAGCATCGTAATTAATTTGTAACTTATTAATACGTATACGGGAAATACTCACGTCCTGCTGTAGTCCCTGTACATTGATAGCAGCGACTATGGTATTATCCATCTCCGCAAGGCGTCTCTCAAAACGCCCCATAATAAACGATACCGCCGCAAGAACCAGAACAGCACCAAAAAACCAGGGATACACTATCCCTTTGACACCGGAGCGATTTGGCGGAACAATCTTTTCGGTACTCTCCTGTACAGTTGGCACTACCTGTTCCGTATGTAACTGCTCAAGAGCCTGAAAACAGGTCAAGTCAGCATCACACTGGGGGCAGTTATCACAGTCTGGTGTCAAACTCTGACGCTCACATACAGGGCAAACGCTTTCTTCCATCATTTATTTTCGCAGATCCGTATGGATTTCCATCCCTGCTCTGTCTTGTGCATCCAATACTTTATTAACTTCGGGCATTGTTTTTTGCAACAACTCCTCCATGGCAACAGACTCTTCACCCTTCATCAACAAATGGATAAGTTTGTCGATGGCACTGCCAAATTGTGCAGCCTTTATTTTATCGGTTTTATGACATATTTCGACGGCCTTTTCTATCGTCATCAACAAGTGAACCCAGTCAAGATCTGGTTCGTTAAGTATATCAGCTAACTTCTGTTGTTCCTTTATAGTCTGGTCATAGGAGCCATCATCATCAACGTTTCGTAATGTTTCAATCCTTTTGCTGATACGTGTTTTCAAGGCAGGAGAAATTAGCATACCGTAGCTATCTATCATGGCTTCGGCATAATAGATTTTCGTATATGTTGTCTCTCCACTCTCCGCAATTATAACGGCTTTGGTTATTTTAGCTTCTGCCTGCTTATACAAACTCTCATCCACTTCTCCCGTTACCGAATCCACCACGCCACGAATAGTATGAAGAATCGATCGTGTGCGACGCAACAGATCAATTACAACAAATTCATCATACCCCTTTTTGTTGGCATCGTTAATGCTCTGTTCCAGCGAAAGGAAGAGTTTTTCATCCGCCTTACCACGGGAAAGAGTGCCGGAAATCCCGACACTAGGATACTCAAGAAGTGATGCCTCCACAGAGACAAGATTATTCTCATCTATGCTCAGCGTGATCTCAAGTTGTGGTATTTTTTCCACCTCATCCAACACATCCGTATCATCAATGCCAAGCCAGAGATCACCTATACTCTCCTCTTTATCATTCACAACATTATGGAACTTCATGTGAACCAGTTCCTGTTCTACATTGATAAGCTGAAACACCTCTGTACTTGAACAGGGTAGAGGCGTGTTTTTTTCCACCAGTAAAAAACGTTCATCATTTTCAAGCGTTATGTAGTAATCATGGGCGACTGTATGGACGATATCAATCAGCCCCTTATCCACCATATGAGCGTCCACATCAAAACCACAATGGGGACAAATATCTTTTTCCCTGGCAACTTCCCCACCGCATCCCGGACACTCCACCACATCACCAAGGCGGTGGCTGAGAATAGCAGCTCCCTCTGCAATTGCCAGCATAGGCCTGTCATGAAGCAATACTTTTTTCTCACCAAACTCATCTTGTAAGGCTTTTATAACCGCAGGTATACGGGAGCTTCCACCCACCAGAAGAATGTTATCTATAAGATCATCTGTGAAGTGTACCCCACTTATAACATCACGCACCAACCTGACCATAGACGCAAGCATGGGAGCCAGCATAGCATCAAACTGTTCTCTTTTTAACTCCACCTCAATATCAAAGGCATCCCCATCTTCATCAAGGAGAAGACCAAAAATTTCGATAAATGTTTCTGTCCTGTCGCTAAGCGCAATTTTACTTTTCTCAACGCTTGATTTCAGTTCTGCAAGAAAGCGATTTTTCCGTGAAAGTTCCTGGTTTTCTATCAGGGAATGGATATCATCTATCTCCTCTTCCCTAGCCGTTTCCGCAAGCACATGGTCGATAATAAGACTATCAATGTCTTCCCCTCCCAACCACATATCACCACCCTTTCCCATTTCGATGATCTGTCCTCCACTGATGGTAAGAATGGAGAGATCCAATGTTCCGCCACCAAAATCAAAGACCAGAACCGTGCACCCCTCGTCTCCTGAAACAGTATCCACTCCAAAAGATATGGCTGCAGCGGTGGGTTCCGGTAGCAACCTGCTCACTTTGAGACCGGCAAGGGCAGCCGCTGTTCGGGTTCGATGTTTCTGTTTGTCATTAAAATAAGCGGGCACAGTTATTACTGCCGTATCTACCTCATCGCCAAGAGTTGCTTCAGCATCATTTTTGATTTTTTCAAGGATTTTAGACGAAATTTCATCGGGAGTGAATTCTTTGCCGGCGGCGTGAATAGCAAGGCTGTTAGTCGATCCCTTTGAATGAGAAGTGATTTTGTAGCGTAAACCATGCCCAGCAATTAGCTCCTGCACTTCACTGTCATTAAAATTCCTGCCCATAAGACGCTTAACAGCGGTGATTGTGTTCTCCGGTTCCTGCTGAAGCCATTCCAGTGCATTACGACCAACAATAAATTCCGGCGCACGCATAGCTTTCTTTCTAACAGTGACACATGAAGGGGTTATCTGCTCTCCCTCACTATTTTTGATCACTTCAGTATGTACTTTTTTAATTGCTGCCACAGAGTTCGTGGTTCCAAGGTCTATTCCGATTGTTTTTTTCATAATGTGTTGTGTGGTTAATTATTAATGGTTAATCTGGGTTGGTAATTTTCTCGTAACTGCTGAATAATTAAAAACCAAGAATATACCCAGCGGCCTCAAGAGCTTTGATAAGCTGTAACTCCTTCCCTGGAACTGCAACCAAATACTTGTCACCAGCCGGCATGCAAAGGCTACTCAATTTTTTATTTGCAAGAGCCATTTTTCTGGCTTCTTGGCTACACTTAATCAGCGTTGTCTGTCCGGCACTCATAAAGGCGGTGGATCTGTATGCAACATCAGTGAACAATTGGCTTAATTCTTCACTGAATTCTCCTGAGGCTGATGCTTGCAACGTCTTTTTTATTACACTCAAGTTTTCACCACCATTGATTGCATTCAACAATGATGCTTGCGAAAAACGATACCTATCTACCTCCGATCGTTTGGCTATTTTATCCAGATACAACTCCAACCCCGGTGGGAGCGAACCAGGATTTAACAGTATCATCTCAGTGGCATCAAAACTGAATAGATCTCCGTCTGGTTCCTGTTCGGTGTACTCATCACTATGCCCCATAACAAAGGCGCCAAGGTCATTGACCCTGATATATTGCAATCCGTCACAATGACTGAGATATGGTAAATCCCAAGCTCCCCAGCAGGATGAATAATCTTCCGTTCTTGCTTCGTATGGTTCACCATATGCGATGTCGATAATCCCAAGGGTGGCACAATATTCAAAAAGATAAACTAAAATATATCGTAGCTGTAAAAGGGGCCAAGTGTCTCCCCCATCAATACACCCATAATTGGGGTCGGAAAAATAAAGCCTCCAGTCGTAATTTGCAAGTTCAAAGGAATAGACTGCATTACTCTGCATAATGCGAGCAAACTCATCAATGCTGATCCATTCTCCTGGTTGAATATCTCTCAACATATTATTAATCATAGGTCTGCGCTTCGTCGGAGTGGTCATGGTACGCCCCCGATTAGACCGCTGCCCCTTAATGGCAGTAACTCTGGCAAACTCATCTGTAATCTTGCTTTTTTCCCATTTTTCCCAAATTGTTTTAATTCCTCCGGCCAAATCCTTTTGAACTGCTTTGCGACCTGCCGGGGTAAGCTTCAAGAAGGAGCCATCTGCTTTAGCTAACCGACCACCCTGCAGCAATAGTGGCCAGGCATAAGCCTGCATATAATTAATATCAGAATCACCTTCATACCAGTCGGGTTCATAGAGCAATTCGTTCATTTTTCTGATTGTGGCAGCCGTGCCTTTACCAGTCTTTGCACTTACCCGTATTTTGCTATCTGCACTAAGATTTAAAAAGGTCGCAAGGTTTACAAGGGCAGGTCTTGATGTATTTTTAACGCTCAGTTCTGTAGCGGACAACTCTTCCTTTGTGGTGTATCGGATCATATCTTCTGGGGGATGTGGAACGATGCTTTTCAACTTTACAAAAAGATCATGCGGCATACTATTACCAATCAAAAAAATATCTAATAATTCCCTTTGGTAACGAGTACCTGCCTGTGGCCAAGGAGAAGATTTATATTTATTAGCAAACATCCTCCCTTGAAATTTGCCATCCCAGCTATGAACCGTTTCAGAAACTGCACGTTGAGCAAGTTTCGGAAGTTTCATGTAAACACCGTGCAGGTCACTAAACATGGCGATCACTATCAGCTCTAGTCGTTCATTCTTTCTCGAAGGGACTTTGGGAGATAGTAAAGCCGCTAATTTTTGTAAATCTGCTGTCCGATATGTTCCGTCCAATGCTTCTCTTAATGTTTGATAAAACATATTGTGTAAACCTTTTTTTGAAAAATCATTATTATTTTGTTATACATTCATACACGTAAAAAACACTAACACATTTGTAACGATTCAGCCAATACCTGATAATTGGCATAACACTGAACTGTAACTGTTCAGATGTGCCTCATATTCAACACACTATTCAAAACAATGAAAAACACAAAACAAGTCGAAAAACGTTTATCAGATTACCACGGCCTTCCTCCATTGCAAAAGACAATTATTCAGCTCCTAGCCATCAATATTGAATATATACGAATTGGCCCATTGCTTAGCTGCCTCACAGCCCCGCAGCTCAAACCGGATAAAAGCATATCACTCACTCCCGATGACTTGCAATCTTTACAAACAGAGCTAAATAGTAAAGGTTTGTTAATAAAATCAGCACAAGGAATGGCCTGTCCTGAATCCATTCAAAAACAGGTGCTACAGGACAGTTTATCAACAAATACATTTCGAAAAATTTCTAAAGTAATCCAAAATAAAATAGCAATGCCAGACATAGGAAAAAAAGTAAACCCCTTTAAAAACTACCAACAACTTCTCAGATCATTTCAAATTGCTCTTTTCACAGATAAAACATTCAGCGATATTGAATCAATAATACACTATTATGCACCTAAATTTTTCTACGATGCCTACCAATCCGACAATCCCTACAACAATATACTGTACAGCCCATTTTCCAGTGAGATTATGGAATGCATTCATCCTGAAATACGTATGGAAGTTGCCTTTTCTCTACTGGAAGCACAGCACATGCTATTGCAACAGCCCTCTGAAATTCATACCTACATCATCCACAAATATCACAAAGAGTTTACAGCAAAACGCCCATCAATCAGACTACTCAACCACTCCCTACTCTGCGGCGACATCTCTTCTGTTTCTGTGCTTACAAACCATATAAAAGAAGATATTAAGTCAGAACAACTTAGTCGTATAGGTTGGTCGAAATGTATCTGCGGAGATTACCGTGAAGCAATTACGCTATTTGAGGAGGCAATCGATTGTTTAAAAAAGCAACATAAAATACGAAAACTTTTCCTGCAAAGTTATGCCGGAGTTTTCCATCTTCTGGCACTTCTCCAGAGCAACGATGATTCATTGCTCCGAAAAGGGCTGGAATATATCACAATAGCAAGTAAAGACGAATATCCTATTGCTTCACTCCTAGAAACTCTAAGACCGCACTTTGAAGCACAATTAGGTTTTCCGGTCACGCCGACAAAAACCTCCATCATAGAACATTTTAGTGATGATCCACTTCCATTTTTACATATTTGTGTAGCCATTGCCTGGTCTGACCCTTCTCTGGTTGAACCGTACATCTCTAAGCTCACACTAAACCGCGATAAAGCTCAAAAAAACGATTACACTTGGCTTGCTGCTGAAATCTCTGCATTGCTGGCCATGCTCGGTATAAATAAAGCACAAAATCAAGCATTGGCAAATAAACTGCACAAATCCTGCGGAACTGTCAGCCTTGTCACAATAGTCAAAAAACAACCACAATGGGAAAAAACTCTCAATGGCTTATTAGCCCTTAGCAAAAGCGGAACTAAAACAAAAACGGCTAATGCCGTTACACAAAGACTGATTTGGTTGTTCAGCCACAGTGAAGAATATAATTATTGCCATATTACTCCACGCCTCCAGACGATCAACAAGAAAGGGACATGGACAAAAGGCAGATCAGTGGCGATGAAAAATCTGTATAAAAACCATCACACCATGAAAGGACTCAGCGATCAGGATCGACAAATATGTCGGGCTATCAAGGAGGATCATTACCGCACCTATTATGGAAACTCTGAATATGCCATCGAGTATGACAGGGCACTACCAGCACTGGTCGGTCACCCTCTTCTGTTTTTGGAAAGTTCACCTAACGTCAGCGTAGAACTCGTTCTGTCCGAACCTGAAGTGCGTCTTGTGGAAGAAAAAGGGAAATTAAAACTCTCTGTTTTCCCAACGCTTGAAACGGATGAAATGCAAGTGATAAAAGATACGCCCACTCGCTTTAAAGTAATCCAGTTCTCAGCAGAACAAAGTAAAATTATCCAGCACCTAGGCAAAGAACTAATAATTCCAAAATCTGGAGAAAAACTGGCAAAACAGGTTGTGAATTCCTTATCCTCACTGATAACTATCCATTCCGACATTGCAACTAATACCAAAGCCAGAACTATTAAAGCAAACAGCACACCGCACGCACACATCCTGCCCTTTAGTGGAGGTATCTGTCTGGAATTTCTTGTTAAACCATGCGGAGCAGACGGCTCAAGTTTCCGCCCCGGTAAAGGTGGCAAAAATGTATTAACCGAACGAAAAGGAAAGAAGATTCAGGCCATTCGTGATTTTACACAGGAAAACAAACAACATAACGAGGTGATCAAGGCATGCCCCACATTTGCTCATCTCGAAGAACTCGATAGACAATGGCAGGTCGAAGAGCCAGAAGATGCACTGGAATTGTTGCTGGAACTAAAAGAATACGGCAAAAATGTCATTCTCGAATGGCCACAGGGTGAAAAACTAGCTGTACGCAAACAAGTCTCCTTTGATAACTTTTCCATGCAAATCAAAAAAGACAGGGACTGGTTTAAGGCATCAGGTTCACTACAAATTGATGGAAAAGCTGTTCTCGATATGAAAAAACTGCTGGACTTACTACCCCAAGCCACTGGCAGATTTATTCCCCTTGATGATGGCACTTTCCTTGCACTAACCGGAAGCTTACGAAAACGTCTTGAAGAGTTACGGGCATTTTCAGAAAACCACGGTAAAGGAGTGCGGTTTTCACCATTAGCTGCCCTTGCCATTGAAGATCTTAGCCATGAAGCCGGTCAGTTAAAGACAGACAAGGCTTGGCAAACGCATTGCAAAAAACTTACAGAAGTTATTAATCCCGACCTACCCTCAACATTACAGGGATCGCTTCGCGATTACCAGCACACAGGATTCAACTGGCTGGCACAGCTTTCCCATTGGGGTGTGGGGGCATGCCTGGCTGATGATATGGGTCTTGGTAAAACCATACAGGCTCTGGCTGCAATTTTACTGCGAGCATCCCAAGGCCCCACCCTTGTAGTTGCCCCTCTATCAGTTACCTCCAATTGGCAGGAAGAAGCCAGTCGTTTTGCTCCCACCCTGAATGTAATTATTTTTGGACCAGGAGACAGGACGCAAGCGATAAAAAACCTGCAACCCTTTGATCTTCTAATAGTTAGTTACGGCCTGCTGCCTCTTGAAGCTGATCTTTTATGTGGCGTAGAATGGCAAACGGTTGTTTTAGATGAGGCGCAGGCTATAAAAAATATGCAGACTAAACGTTCCAAAACCGCCATGGATCTACAGGCACAATTTAGAATCATTACCACCGGTACTCCGGTGGAAAATCATCTTGGCGAACTATGGACCTTGT
>JAOZTO010000012.1:3893-14830 GCA_029942265.1 Desulfocapsa sp. | reverse complement strand
TTGCTATGTGAGAATGTCCAAATGGACGAATATGGGGTGCAGCTGAATAGTTACATGAAATTTACCCAAGTGCTACTGTATTAAGAACAGCTCTGGCGTTAAGTGTTGTCTGCCTAGCAATATCCTCCATGGATTCATTGCGCAATTGCGCCAAAGAACATAGAATTTCAGGTAAATACTCAGGGCTATTTCGTTGCCCATGATATGTTTTAGGAGGAATATCAGGAGAATCCGTTTCCAGCACAATAGAATCCAGTGGGAGCTGTGCTGCAACACTACGAATCTTTGTCGCTCGATCGTAAGTAATGGTTCCGCAGATACTTAGCAGAAAGCCTAACTCCATATACCTTTCAGCCTGTTGCAAACTACCGCTAAAAGCATGAACAATTCCACCGTGCCCAAAGCGCATGTTCCTCAAAATCTTCTGAACCTGATCATGAGCCTTACGTACATGCAGTAGTACAGGCAGTCGACTTTCCATGGCTATTTCAAGCTGGGCTTTAAACAGTTCTTGTTGAGTTGCTCGATCTACGTTCTGTGCAAAATAATCCAGACCAATTTCGCCAATGGCCACTATTTTACCATTTAAGGCATGTGTTCGCAGTAGCGACAAATCTTCCTCTGCATAAGGATGCAGGTACATGGGATGCAAGCCCAAGGCAGGATAAAGATCTTTTTCCGTGGAACAGAGCCTGATTATCCTCTTCCACCCCTGCTGTGACACTCCAGGAAGAACCTGGCCGACAATTCCTACAGCTCGCGATCTCTCCAGCACCTCATACAAATCATCGGCAAATATTTCCAAATCAATATGACTGTGTGTATCAATTAATGGTTGCACTCACGCTTCCTCTTCATCCGAAAAAACTCACTTTGATTCAGACACTGCCTGACTTTTTCAAAGAAACGGAGTAGTATTTCTAAATACTTCATATTCGAGGCACGTAAATTTTATACGAGGAATAAATCATGACACCAGAACAAATGCAAAATAAAGCTATGGAACTTTTCAAAAAACGCTTCCATTGAAGCCAGGCAATCCTGGCCGTGGGTCTGGAAAAAATCAAAAAATATGATGAGAACGTGATCGCCTCATCCGGTGCATTTGGTGGTGGCATTGCAAGTTCGGGTTCTGTCTGTGGAGCACTTCTTGGCGCAGTGGCAACAATATCAGCACTCTACAGTCGGGGCAACCTAAACCAGAAAGAAAACCCCCGAATATGGGGAGTAAGCCATAAAGTTATCTCCAAATTCAACGCATTAACAGAACCTTTCGGTGGTCAAAATTGCAGTGACATTGCCCGTATTAACTGGTCAGACCGAGAGGCAACTAAACGCTACTACTCAGCCCCCGAAAGCAGCAGAAAAGACTGTATCAAACTGGTTGGTGATCTTGCCCATGCACTTGGAGTAATACTTGATAAAGAGATGGTGAAAAGTGGCTATTCCAACAAACAACCACCATCTTCATCCAGCAGTAACAGTTCCCGCCCAACGATAAGAGGACGATTTTCATCGCCAAACAGCATTAAAGGACAAAAACAACATAGCCAATCACAATAAACAGAATAAGTAAAATCTCTACAGCCGTAAACCTCGCAAGCATCAGGCATATTTTCCGCTGCGAAGGATTCATCTGTAGTACCATACGGTTCATAAGCAACCTGAAAAAAAGCGTCACAGGAGTTTTTTTTGCATAGATACGAATATACTCTCTGATTGCCCGTATCCAGAGCAGGAGAGGATCTTCAACGTCCAGCTCTCCTTGTGGAGAGTGTACCTGAACACTTAATTCATCATTGCGTCTTAAAAAGGTAATCGTTATCTCAATTGTTTCAGTCAATGTGATACGCAGAATCTCATCGTCTTTTCCATTAAAAACAAATTGACCCGAAAGGGGGAATTCATCCTCAGTGGCATAATCTTTTATGCTTGCTGAAAAGGATGTTCCGTCTTCCTGGAAATCTGATATGAACCAGTTGGGATGGAGCCGAAGCAGCCGATCATGAGGAACAAACGGCTGCAGATCAAAACCAGTAGGAAGTCGCAGAGAAAGGCTAACCTCTGTGGTATCAGCAGGATTGGGTGTTATGACGCTATCAGTAGTGGACATGGCAGAAGTGGGTGAAGTTCTTTGTTTTTCATTGTATCTCGCAAGCCTTTACGAGGTTGACCTTTTAAAAAGCCTTTACTTACATAACAGGGACCAATAACGATCAGGTCACAATCTTTTTTTTCTGCAACTTGTGTAATGGTTTTTGCAATACTACCTGTTCGCTGTAGAAACGATGCGTTGGCAGAAACTGGGTAAGTGTCTTGTATTCGACGCCATTCTTCAGCTATTTCCTCTCCCACCTGCTCTTCCACATGGTCAAGAAAAGTGGCGTGGGTTTTACTCGAATTGAGCCAGTCATCACCTGTCATATCACGCCAATCTTCATCGAGAATGGTTAATACGGTAACTTGTAAATCCGGATTTAATGCTGATTGCTCAAAAACAAAGGATTCAGCTTTTAGGGCACCTTCAGTTCCATGGGTACAGAGTAGAACATGTTTAAACATACTATCAGCTCTCCAAACATTTATAATTCAGTGGTTTAGCCTGTTTTTGTAACTATTCTCTTTTTGTTCCAAAAAACACATTGCAACGCTAATTGTGGCTATGCTACAATGCAGGCTGTTGCAATACAAGCATAATTCATTACGCAGAAATAAAGGAGTTTTTATGTTCCCCATGTGCATTCGTCTGTTTACACCACTTTTACTGGTTCTTCTCCACACAACAATAACAGTGGGATCCAGTAATTTTCCCTTGGCCCCCCCTGATGTTTCCAGTCCCCGTGCCACCATGGAAAGTTTTATTTTCTACACAGACGCTTTCTACAAGGCTGTAAGTGCTCAGGAACGAGATGTTTCCAAAGAAAAAAATGCCATGACCAAAGCCATTCTCTGCTTTGACCTGAGCAACCTTCCCCCCAAGGTAAGAGCAAATGAAGGCAAGGAAGCCGTGCTCCAGCTCTACGAAATTTTCAGCCGGATGTCTCTACCGGAATTGACCGATATTCCCGGCAAAGACGAAGTACCTGGAATGGATGTTGCGCTTCGTCTACAAGACATTTCCAATGAATTTTCATTAGGTCAATGGCGAGTTCCACATACAGAAATTACGATTGGCAGAGCCACAAAAGGCTCCAGAGCCGGAGCCTTTCTTTTTACACCATCAACTGTCAAGCACCTGGATCAATATTATAATGCAGTCCGAGACCTTCCATATCGAAACGGAATAGCTAATGGAATATACGAAATGTACATATATTCGTCCGGCTGGTTGATACCGGACGGATTTATCAGCACATTGCCCGACTGGCTGAAACGCGGCTATAACGGACAAGCTCTATGGCAATGGATAGGTCTCGTGCTTAGCATATCGGCTGGGTGCCTGCTTTTTTGCTTCTTGCTGTACTGCCACACAAAAAAGAAGAGGAATCTCAAGAGCAATGCATTGGGTCTAAGTGCTTTATTTGTCACATTATCCGGTATTGCAATCTGCTTTTTTATTGAATATGTGCTTGACATCCAAATCAATATAACCGGCAAAGTTATGACTGTCAGCACTATCCTGCTTGAATTTATTATTTATATATTGGCAGCATGGTCTATCCTGCTTACAGGAAATATCGTCAGGCATCTGATCATCACTTCGCGTCATATAGACGAGAAGGCTCTGGATGCTGACGTAATAAAACTGACATGTAATCTTGTTTCCATTGCACTGGTACTTATAATTTGCTTTCAAGCATTTAGCCAATGGGGTCTTTCACTGAATACAATTTTTGCATCTGCTGGTATCGTAGGTTTAGCTGTAGCACTAGCTGCACGTGAAACACTTGCTAACTTCTTCGGTGGTATCTCTATTTTTCTTGATCGCCCCTTCCGTGCTGGTGATTACATTGTTCTGGATACTGGAGAACGTGGCGAAATCAAGGCTGTTGGTATGCGGAGTACCAGACTTCAGACCCGTGATGATATAATGATCACCATTCCAAACTCTGTTATTACCAATGTGAAAATTGTCAATCAGAGTGCTCCTAAACAAAACTTTCGTGTCCATATAAAAATTGGCGTTGCTTATGATTCTGATCTTGATAAAGTAGAAAAAACACTGTTGGAAGTAGCTGCCGCTAATCCTCTGGCTTGTAAAACTCCACCGCCCAAAGTACGTTTACGAACATTTGGAGAAAGTAGCATCAATTTTGAGTTACTGACCTGGGCAATGCGCCCACACGATCGTGGCCGTCTGACCCATGAATTAAGTAAGGAAATCCACAGACTTTTCAATAAAAACGGGATTGAAATCCCTCTACCACACTTAGTTATACAGCACTCTGCACCAGACAAAACGTAAGTATTCGGTTAATACCCAAATATTTACCACCACTCAGCAAGTCCTGAGTGGTGGTAGGTGTTTTTACATCAAACCAACCATTTGGTGAACAGCAGCACCATAAAGGTGGTAATTAAACATAAAACAAGGGCTGTAAGATCCTCGTTTCGTTCACTGGAAAAAACAGACAACGCACGTTCCTCCAGCTCTTCGGTGTTAGCTGGTTCCGCCATTTCCGAAGTTCCTTTACCGGTATCACCGGTTTCAATTGTTACTTTATTTTCTTCATCAGTCATAATATAGACTCCTGAAAGGAACCTGTTCAAGGTTCCCTTAAGATTAATTTAGCACAACATCCTTAACCAGCCAGAGGACAACAAAGAAAGAAAGTGTCGCCTTGGTGATTCCTGCAATAACACCCATTACGATTGGCCATCCACCAGCCTGAGTGATTGATTTCTTGGTTATTTGCATACCAAGCCCGATAAGACCAAATGCAAAAAACCAGATCATAAAGTCAGTGAGTGTTACCACCGTTTTAGATTTTTTATGTACCTGTTTGACTGCATGCTTAATAGCACTTTTCACATCACTTGACAGTGAAATAGTTTTTGCCTTAGCGGCTGCTAATACACCTTCAAGCTGAGCCATACGACCACGACCAACGGAATCAAAAAGCTTCTTATCGTTTCGTTCGTCATAGTTCCCAGCAATCTGACGCTGTTCAACCAGATTTGTCACTGCTGCAAGTTGCGCTGGATCAAGGGAAGAAAAATCACCTGCGGCCAATGCACCATCCAATGTTTCCCACTCCTCAGTTGTTACCTGAGTACGATCATTATAGGATACATCAATATACTTTCCTTTGTAGTGACTTGGAGGAGAAAAAAGACCAGCAGAGGACATACCAAAAAGAATCAAAAATCCCAGAATAAAAATTGGAAATTTATCAATTACAACAGATTTAAAACTAAGTTTCTGCCCACTTTGCTTACCAAACCAGGTTGCAAGTACAAGTACGATTACCGGCAGAAACAGAACACGGGTAATATTAAAAATCTCAGCAACTTTCAGAGTTTTAATATCTACTGCATCAAAAGCAAGAGCCGCTGCTGCAACCTGAGCCGAATTCAAAATTCCGGTGCCAGCCCATGCACCAAACTGTACCGGATTCATACCAGCCATATGGCCGATAGTTGGAAACACAAACATACAGATAATACCAAAAGAAAGAATGGTTCCAATGGTGTAGGCCATCTCTGCACTTTTTGCCTTAACAACAGGTGCCACAGCAACAGTTGCCGAAACACCGCAAACGCCCATTCCAGCCGACAATACACCTGTCATGGATTTAGGTTGTTTGAATATTTTTCCAAGCCACAGTACCAGAAAAACGGTACCGAGCACAAAAAACCCGATCAGCCATACGGAATAGACACCAAGCTTTGCAAGCTCTGCAAATGAATAACGGGCACCAAGCATAATAACACCCATCTTCAAAATAAAACGGGCGCACTTCACGCCAGGTGCTGCAAACTTTGGAATTCCCCAAGTATTTGTAATAACAACACCAGCCAAAATACCCAGCACGACATAATTTAGATTCATAACCTTGTAAATCTTAAAACCAAGTAGTGGTTGTAATGATTTACTCATGATTTTAACCAGCGGTTCAAGATACCAGCGAATAGCCATGGCCATAATCATAATGAGAATAATACCACCAAGCGGTTGCAGAAAAAACCGATCAAGAGTGGTATCGCCCGGTTCTCTCACCATATTTATTATGGTACCAACAAGTGCCAACCCACCGAAAATCAAACTGAGTGTAACCTGTAAATCCATTGCTTTATGGGTATGCAGGTACTTCATTGTAGGCAACAAAACACCAGTTTGTACAATAAGTCCGTAAATAAGTAAAAGCGCACCCATTACAATAACAGGCATATGCTCTTTTGTGCATGACATGTAGTTCCTCTCTAGAAAAAAGTAATCTTAAATTCGTTTCGTCAGATTTTCCCGAATTCCTCCATTGTCTTTGGTTTGTGGACATTCCCTGTCACCTGTCTCCATACGAGGCACGAAATAACTACAGAGAATATTCAAAAGATAATAGCAAGCAGCAAAACCTGCAGCCGTGAATAGCAAGCAAAAAATCGCCTGCAAAGTTGTGATACTACCGCTGTGAATAAATTGTATAATAGGGGTAAAAATATTGGACTCAGCCATTACAAGCATACTTCCAATGAATCCAAGAAAAATTGTAACGGGAGCGAGTAGTGTTTGTTTCATCAGGCAGTACTCCATGTTTGTAACTTTCAAGTATTGGCGTAATGGTTGCCAAAACATTTGCGATAACTAAAAAATGCTGTTCTCCTATTTCACCAGCAAATAGCATTCCTCTTTTACAAAAAAAAGACAAAGTCAGGTAATGCTCTGATATTAATAAATATATCAAAAACAAGAATACATCTTCTCGAGGATACGCATAAAAAAATCGCATACCCTTGTTTACAGTTATCACTTTGTGGTGTATAGCTTACTAGACACCCACCTTGTTCAAAATCCATTACGGAGTTTCCCATGAAAGATATCATCAGAGATCTTGCCAGCAAAGATCAGCACAATCTCAAGCTACGATTTCAGGTGGGGTTGGGGATTATCCTTTTCTGCTTTTGTCTCTTTACGACCACCATCATTTATCATTTTCAAAAAAATCTATTGGAAGAAGAAACCTACAGGCAGACCGAACTGGTCATGGCTTCCCTTGAATCAACCAGGGGCTATATTCGTGAAGTACTGCGCCCACGAATGTATGATGAACTAGGGGAGGACAAATTTATAATAGAAGCCATGTCAACCTCCTATATCACCAGAGTCATTATGGATCGCTTCAAAGACACCTTACCAACATTAAGGTATCGCCGAACTGCCATTGGAGCCAGAAATCCCACCTATGAAGCAAATCTGCAAGAACAAAAAATGATAGATTACTTCCGGAAGCACCCGGAAAAACAGGAATGGCATGGAGTGGAACGATTCAACTCTGAACGTTATTTTACTTTATATCGACCAGTTGTCTTTAACAGCTCTTGTCTCCACTGCCATGGAAACCCAAGTGAAGCGCCATCAGCCATAAGCACGCTGTATGGAGATGTGCGAGGATTCCACAGAAAAGCTGAGGAAATCGGCGGTATCCTATCCATTTCAATCCCTGTTGAAGAAAGCCTTGAACAGATCTGGAAACAATCATTTCGAATGTTTGCTACCGTTTTGATCCTTGCACTTCTGCTCTATTCCGTTATATGGCTTCTCTTTCACCAGCTGATTATCACAAATCTACGTGACCTTTTAACACTCTTTCGCACCACACTTGATAAAAGTGACAACTCCGCATTACCAGAAAACTTAAAAGGACATCGGGAAGAACTCGAAGAACTATTTCGTAGCGCTAGAACTCTGGTTACCCATCTTCAGGAAAGCCGTGAACGCCTGCTTGACTATTCCGACAATCTCGAACGTATTGTTACAGAACGAACCGAAGCGTTAAAACGATCAGAAACTAAGGCAAGAAATCAGGTAAAAAAAAGAAACAGAGAATTGATGCTGCACAACAGCCTCACCGGCCTCATAACCAGCACACAAAGTCTCCAGATCATTCTGCACCAGGTGCTTCGAGAAGCGTTGCAGGTTATCCCTGCCCTCGGTGCAGGAATATATCTTCATGAAAACAAAACAAATACCTACCTCCTGCAATGCGCAGAGAATGCGCCCACACTCCAAAAACAACATGCCACAATTGATCACAAACAGATTAAAATTATCCCATCAGAAAAATATGACATGCTTAGCATCAGCATTCCACTCTGCTGCCGCAACCGACTACTAGGCATTATGCTTATCACTGATCTTCGCTGTGAAATGTTAAATGATGCATTACAGGAACTTCTTTTATCCATCGGACAGCAGATAGGATTAACTATTGAAAGTCTCCAGAACATGCAGAGCCTTCGACAAAACACTGAACTTCTTCAATCAGTCTTCAACGGCATCAGCGACCCACTTATCCTTCTTGACCCTGATGGCAATATACAAATGGCCAACCAGAGCTTTCTCAAAAGAAATGAGCTGACTATGAATGATGCCATCGGCCTAAATATCAACGCTGCTTCTTTAATCCAGCAATGTGTTTTCAGTGGACAGCTGGATACGCTCAACCTGTACGAAGAAAAACACCATGCAAAAGAGATCCAGCTTGAGGATAGTTCAATTTTTGATGTTTCTTTTTATCCCATTCTCAATCAGGACAATTCTATTCAGGCCATCGTCTGTCTTGCAAAGGATGTAACAGCGCTCAAAGAGACAGAACAACGAATCCAACAGACCGAAAAACTTGTTGCCATCGGCCAGCTTGCTGCCGGTGTTGCCCATGAAATCAACAACCCTCTTGGGGTGATTCTTTGTCATACCGATATCATCAAAGAAAACAATAAAGAGAACAGAGAAACATTTAACGATATCAGTATAGTTGAACGTCACGCAGAAAACTGCAAACGGATTGTGGCAGATCTCCTCGATTTTTCACGCAGTGGTGAATCAAAAATAGAACGTCATCTTGAATCGATCAACGACACGGTAGACAATGTACTTTCCATGGTAAAACAGCATTTCAAGAAAAACAAAATCACTCTTTCATGCCATTTGGATACTACACTTCCACGCTGCCTTATGGACAGCAGACGCATCCAGCAAGTGCTAGTCAATCTTATAATGAATGGTGTCCAGGCAATCGGAAGCAACGGCACGATTACAATCCGTACACAATCGACAACCAACAATGTATCAATAGATATAGAAGATGACGGTCCCGGTATCAGCAAAGAAATTATAGAAAAAATATTTGATCCTTTCTTCAGCACCAAAGATCCAAGTCAGGGCACAGGTCTTGGTTTATCAGTTAGTTACGGCATAATCAATGAGCATAATGGCGAGATCAGAGTACAATCAGATATAGGCTCTGGCAGTCGGTTCACAGTTGTCTTACCCATACCCGAAAAGAGTGTACACAATGACTAAAAATGTCCCTGTTCTCCCCGTAATTTTGCTTGTTGATGATGAACCTGATCTCCTTAGCGGCCTAAAAAGGAGTTTTGCTAAAAGGCTTCCTGATGTGAAAGTCGTAACGGCCTCAGATGGTAGAAAAGCACTGGATATTCTTGCACAACAAAATATTGCTGTGGTTCTTATGGACATTATGATGAGCGATATGGATGGGCTTGAAACACTTGATCGTATCCATAACACACTACCGAAACAGACCGTTGTCCTAATGACCGGATATGGCACAATAGAACTTGCCGTAAATGCCATTCGTCGCGGAGCTTGGGATTTTGTGACAAAACCATTGGAACTTGATGCCCTGACACGCATACTCAAAAAAGGTCTGGAACGCAGCGAACTTCTCAATGAAAACAAAAACTTACGTAAAAAAATATGCTCCAGTGGAGCAGTCCCTGAATTCATCGGCCAGAGTGCAACCATGCAGCGTCTGTACGAAACCATCCAAACATCAGCAGACAGTGACTATACAACTCTTATTCGAGGAGCTTCTGGAACCGGAAAAGAACTCTGTGCCAGAGCCATACACAACCTCAGTAAACGCTCTGCAAAACCTTTTGTCATGGTGAACTGTCCGGCAATACCTGAAAACCTTCTGGAATCAGAACTTTTTGGCTATCGAAAAGGCGCATTTACCGGCGCAGATAAAAATCATATTGGCCTGTTTGCTCAGGCTGATGGTGGCACTATCTGTCTGGATGAGATTGGTGACATCCCCGTAAATCTACAAATAAAACTACTACGAGTTCTTCAGGAACAGGAAATAAAACCATTAGGAGCAGAGACGTCAAGTACAGTAGATGTTCGTATTATCGCTTCAACTAACGCTAATCTTGAACAAAAAATAGTAGAAGGAACATTTCGGGATGACCTCTTCTATCGCCTTGAAGTCCTGAGCTTACACATGCCATCCCTTGTTGATATTGCAGAAGATATCCCTCTGCTTGCCAATCATTTCCTCAAAACTGCCGGATCTGAATTAAACAGTAGTGAAAAGTCATTTTCAGAAACAGCCATGACTCCTTTATTAGAGCATAACTGGCCAGGTAATATCAGAGAGTTACAGAATGTAATCCGGCGCGCAGTTCTTTTTTGTCCAGGCCCTGTTATTGAAAAAAAGCATTTGGTGCTCGGCCAATCTTTCCCGCTTTCTTCTTCCGCTACGCCCCTTGAAATGGATACAATTATACGTCCGTACAAAGCAGCAAAGGGGGAATGTGTTGACTCATTTACACGGCAATATGTACACGCACTCCTTAAAGAAAGTAAAGGGAACATCTCCTATGCCGCTCGCTTATCTCAACTTACCAGAGCCGCCCTGCAAAAAATACTGCGGCGTTATGACATTGACAACGATCAGTACAGATAGGATTTACCATTCAGTGGTTTGCCAAACCCGATTTTTTACGTTCACACCGTTACAAACTGTGCTATA
>JAOZTO010000012.1:1902-3793 GCA_029942265.1 Desulfocapsa sp. | reverse complement strand
TCACCAGTAGCTCAAATTATAGACAAGCCGTTCTATGAGGCTGTTGATAACAGTCATCAACTTGCAGATCGATTCAGACTACAACTGAGCGGGTTCAAACTTCTCCCCGGAGCAATGCTGGAAACCTGGCAGAAAATCGCGACTAAACATTCTACAGGATATCCCTTTGTACTAATCGCTCAAATCTGTTTTGTTCTTGTGGCTGGCGTTTTACTTGAATTATTCCTTCGCAGACGGCTACGTAACCCCTATGCCGCCATCAGCGATCCGTCATCGTCAAAAGGATTCCTTTTCAAAGCGATACGTATTGGCTTAGGGATTGCCATGGAAGGGCTATTTATGTTCTCTTTTGTGCTAATCACTTTTAGCCTTTATATCATGATTTTTCCGGAAAAAGGCATTGCTGCAGCCATTGCGTCCAATTATCTCCTTGGCGGCTATTACATTAGAGCCGTTCTCTTTCTTCTAACAATTTTTCTTTCTCCACTACGCCCATTTCTTCGGATTCTTCCGTTTACCGATAATGTAGCAAGAGCACTATCTTTCTGGAGTTTTTGTATCTGTGCAATCGAGATATTCCTTGCACGATCTGGGATTATTATAAAAAAATCTGGCGCAGATCAGAGTGTTTTACTGGCAATCATCGGCCTGATCATTATCAGCACGACTGTCATGCTTATAACGATGGTTCTGCGAAGTCGCCAACAGGTCGCTAATGCGATCTGCCCAGCCTTCAAAAAGCATGAATCCAAATCTTTGTCCTGTCAATTTGCCCATTATTGGCAGCTACCGGTCATGCTTTTTATTTTAAGCATCGCTGTGTTTTGGGAAATCAGAGTTCTGGACAGCGGTAAAATCCATTTTGGGAAGATAATTATCGGTCTCCTGTCCATTCCTATCTTCTTTTCTTTTGATATCTGGGGACGCAGACTGTTACAAGTTGCCCTGATCAAATCAGAAACAGAAGAAAATACTAAGCGTGGACTTCTGCAAAGAATATGTAACACAACAAGTATTCAGCACATTCAGATGACGTATCGAGCCCTTCTGTCAGCTATGCTTATCTTCTTTTTTCTTGGCTTATTTAAAGTTGATGTGAGCCTTGGCCGCATGTTCACCACAGGGGTTTTGAGCAGTGTTTTTATTGCAATCCTTGGCTACCTTGCGTGGCAATTTTTCACAGGATGGGTGGACAGAAAAATTCTTGAAGAAATGCCCGACGACGAAGAGGCGGACGAAGGTGGAAAAGGAGGCTCCAGACGTGGAACACTGTTATTGCTTCTGCGAAAACTTGTCCTGGTACTTCTTATTGTTATCGCCGTAATATCCATTCTATCAGCCCTTGGATTAAATATTGCTCCACTGGTTGCCGGCGCCGGTATTCTTGGGTTAGCGATTAGCTTTGGTGCTCAATCGCTGGTCACTGATATTTTCTCAGGTATTTTCTTCCTGATTGATGATGCTTTTCGGGTTGGTGACTACATCGACACGGGATCGGCTAAAGGTCTGGTTGAGCACATCTCTCTTCGCGCCGTTCGTCTCAGGCATCATCGCGGTATGGTTCAAACTGTACCCTTTGGGAAAATAGGTACAGTTGTAAATTTCTCCCGTGATTACATTATCATGAAGTTGGATTTCAGAGTCAAATATGACACCGACGTGGACAAAGTTCGCAAAATTGTCAAAAAAATCTACAACGAATTGCTGATGGATGAAGAACTTGGCCCCAGACTGCTTGGAAAATTGAAATCCCAGGGTGTTCTGCAGATGGATGATTCGGCAATGATCATGCGTATTAAATTCACAACACTACCCGGTGAACAGTTTATTATGCGTAAAGAGATTCTCAGAAGACTTCAGGAGGCATTCCAGGAGAACAATATTGAATTTG
>JAOZTO010000012.1:0-1802 GCA_029942265.1 Desulfocapsa sp. | reverse complement strand
AAAGAGATTCTCAGAAGACTTCAGGAGGCATTCCAGGAGAACAATATTGAATTTGCTCATCGTAATGTCACTGTTTATATGCCGCCTGGAGCTGATGAAGATATCGAACCTGGAGTAGATGACAAAACCCCCCAACATCATGCAAACGCCAGAATTCAGGGTGCTGCAACTGCGGCAGTGCTTAACGATGAAGCCAACAAACCTATTGAAAGTGGTGGCAGATAGTAAAATTAGTCTTCGCAGAATGCCGTAAAAGATTCGCTTGTTTTTGGAAAACCGTATTTTTTAGCAATTTCCCAAGGTCGTTCACACTGCTGAGTTTTTGCGCACCATAAATATCCTGCCGACCCAATACACCCGTGTTCGTCCCGGTCCGCACCTGTCATTCTACCTTGTGAAGAATCGGTTACGCAGGCAGTCATACACACAACATAGAACAGCAAAACTCCAAGTGTAATTGTATAGCGTATACAAGTTCTTAACACAGTAAACTGCGAGCAAGAACCTTGTAAGTGTAACCATTTTCGTATTTTCATAGAGATTCTCATTTTCTTGTTCTTTATTGCAGCAGTTGTGGGGTAAGGCACTAAAATTTTCGCTCAATCACAAGTCGTTCATCCATCACTCCCTGCCGTATATATTGAGCCAGAAGGTGCATAAGAGACTGATGAACATCTTCGACTATACCATAATTCTCTGCTGTCACATGCAAGTTTACATCTGCGTCCACAGCAGATCTACCACCACTAAATCCTGTCATGGCAATAACCTTAATCCCGTTGTTTCTAGCCCAATGGATTGCTCGGACTATATTTTCTGAATCCCCCGAAGAGCTGATTGTCAATAGCACATCTCCTGATTGTGCCAACGAAGAGAGCTGATAAGCAAATATCTCATCATACGAAATATCATTTCCGATGGCTGTAATCAACTCGATGGCTGAACTAAGTGAATGTACACGCGGTGTCAGTTTCGTATCTGTCTGCACAAGCTTACAATGATCACAAACTAGGTGATTGGCAATGGCAGCAGATCCACCATTACCGCAAGAATACACCGTCCGCCCTGTTTCGTAAGCTTTTGTCAAGATACCAGCTGCTTTGTCCAACTCTTCCATATCAACAGTTGCCGCAGCGGCAGTATATTCTGCAAAGTAGGCTGTAGAATAACTTATAATATCGTTATATTTTTTATCTGGAAAACTCATAATAAACTCTCGAATAAAGGTATTGAGCAAAAGTAAAGTATAGGTTGGATTAACCCAACCCAAGTATTTATCGACCAATTTGATACGGAACAAAGAGCTAATCCGACAAGTCGGAAAACTTTTTAGTTACGCTAAATAGGTGCCTTGGTGGTATTTACAGCCTTTTGATATAACAATAAAATGAATATTTTCTTGTTTTTTATTGACGTTTTTATGGAGTAAGGCACTAAATTCGCCTTGATTTAGTACTCACGCTAGGGTATTCTCTTGGGTACTTGGAAAACTTTCGGAGAGGAAACAATGCAAAGTACCTTAGTTGACATCAGTAAAGCTTCAATCATTTTAGATATTACCCCACAGCAAGTACGTAACTTGTGTCGAGCTAAAAAAATTCCCAGTGAAAAAATCAGCGGTAGATGGGTTCTTTATGAGCATGATGTCCTTAATTATTATGATAATAATAGTTGTGGGACAGCAGAAAATCAAGAAACTTATTACATTAATGCACAAACGGCATCTAAAAATAAGCCAATAGCTCTTAGTTTTTTCAGTGGTGCAATGGGTTTGGATATTGGTCTTGAACAAGCTGGGTTTG
>JAOZTO010000011.1 GCA_029942265.1 Desulfocapsa sp. | reverse complement strand
TCATATGTGAACAAGCCGGATCGAACGAAGATGGGGGGCTAGCCGAATATTTACGCTGAACAGATGCTATTATTTGAATGTGGATGATGAGATAGAAATCAGCTCAAACTCTCTTGTACCACCAGGAGTTTTTGCCAGAACATCATCTCCTACTTCCTTGCCGAGAATACTTTTTCCTAACGGTGAAAAAACTGAAATTGATCCTTTTTTCACATCAGATTCCTCGGAGCCTAATAGCTGATAAACTACTTCCTCATCTGTATCCATGTCAAGTAATTCAACCACAGTTCCGAAAACAGCTCGTGAACAGCTTACCAGTGTACAATCTATAACTTCAGCTCTACCAAGTTTGTCTTTTAAGTCCATGATACGACCTTCAATCATCCCCTGTCGTTCTTTGGCCGCATGGTATTCTGCATTTTCTTTAAGGTCACCATGTTCCCTTGCAATTTCAATAGCCTTGACAACAGTGTGTCGTTCAACTCGTTCAAGGTGACTCAGTTCTTCTTTTAACTTCAGATGTCCTGTCTTGGACATCGGCACTCGCTCTACCATTGTTATCTCCATAAAAAAACAAAATCCTGTAAAGTATCACTTCACAGAAACTATTTACAAAACATTAGTGATGGATTCTTAAAACTATACAATCAAGTATGTTTTTCTTTCAGTTACGTTGAAATGTCAGTAATCTAATGCGCTTGTATGTTCCCATTTTCTTTAGATATTTCGGCTAAAAGGAACAGATATTCTTTTCCCGTTTGCTCTTCAGGAAGTAATAATTCCAAGGTATCAAGGGAAGCACTGTTGTAGCCAAGTTCAAAGTAGAGGCGTGCCAACTTAAAGAGAGTTTTCTGATCATCAGGGTTATGAATCTGTATGATCTGGAGCACTTCAAGCAATTCCTTTTTTCGTCCAAGCTCTTCAAGTTGTTCAGCAATTGAATAATAAATTGCTAAACGATCAGGAATTACTTTGGCCAAATCACGCCATAAACTCCATGCACCTTCATTTTCTACAATAATCAATAAATCATTGGCGAGAACAGTTTGAATTTTTTGGATTTCCAGCCCAACCTGTTTGTTGTCAGGGTTTCTTTTTCTGAATTCCTCGTAATAATACAGCGCTTTATCGGGACGTCCTTCCTCGTATAAATATAAGTTACCAGTTTGTAAGAAAATCTCAGAGTTTGCTTCACCATGAGCAATACGAATAAGTAGGTGCGGTAACGCCTTTTGTTGCAATTCGTTATCAAGGTAATATTTTGAGATTTTGTCATGAAAAGGTATATAATATGGATAAGTAGCAAGATACTCTGTCCAGCATTTGAGTGAAAATTCTGTCGATCCAGCATCTACAAATAGAGGCTCACTCTCTAACAAATCCCTAGGAGTTGGCTCAAATTCAGTTAGAAGTAGGGTGTAGTAGGTAAGAGCTTTTTCATCAAACCCTAGTTTTTTACTTAATCGAGCAAGTTTTCTAATCAACTGCTCTTCATGAGGAATTATAAGGTAGAGTTGTTCCATTAATGGGTAGGCCATATCATGGCGCCCCATCCGTCGTAAACCAATAATCTGTCCTTTTAATGCCTCAATTGAATACGGACCGTCAGGTGAAGAATTGTATACCTGTCCAAAAAATTGAGTACTACTTTGATAACGCTTCTGAACCAAAGCAATACGCCCACTGAACATCTGATATTCAAGGGAAACAGGATCAATTTCCAGCAGTTTCTGGGTTACACGGCTAGCTTCCTGCCAATGCTTGAGGTTCATCAGTATGATCGCATATTCCCGAAGAGCTTCTTCAACCTGTGGTTTTAAAGAAAAAAGTTCTCGATACAGATCAAGTGCCTCAAGATCATTTTCATGTTTTGCAGCTTCTCTAGCCTGATCCCATATTGTCATCCACAGCGGCGTATCAGTGATATTTTTCACCAACACTTTATGATTTTCAACGAGAGGTTCCAATGAGACTGATTCGACAGCGTGAGACGTAGCAAGGAGATAGACATTTCCAAGCAAGAGAGACAAGAAAAATGAACCAGTCAAAACAAACAATTGTTTTCGCATCATAAATTTACGATATAACAAAACTACGTTTTTAATCTTTGTAGAATGTAATAATAGTATCAACCACATAATTTTGCATTTCAAAAGTTAATTCAGGGTAGATAGGCAAGGCAATAGTAGAACGAGCCGCACTCTCCGAATGAGTCAACACCGGCTTTTCTATTATATTTGCGAGACATTCCTGCTCGTGCAGACAGAGCGGATAGTAAATTTCACAGCCAATATCTTTTGATTTAAGAAAGCTAACAAGATCATCCCTTTTATCAACAGTTAAAACATATTGGTTGTATATGTGATGATTGATTGTAGGCGCTGCTGATTGTTCTGCCTGATCTTGGTACACAGCAGTGGGGAGTGTGATTATATCATCTGAAACAAGGGAAGTTTTCGACAAAAGATCATTATAGGTTTTGGCATTACTTCTTCTTGCAGCGTGCCATTTTTCAAGATGTTTAAGTTTAATACGTAATACTGTGGCTTGAATGGGGTCAAGTCGAAAGTTCCCACCAATTTCTGCGTGATAGTATTTGGGCTCAGCACCATGGTTACGGAGCTTGCGAATACGTTCTCCAAATTCAATATTATTGCTTACAACCATCCCTCCGTCGCCAATACCACCAAGATTTTTACTTGGGAAAAAAGAAAAACAACCGGCAAGTCCAATGCTACCACTCCGGAGCCATTCCCCAGATGCAGAAGGGTAATCAGCACCAATTGCCTGTGCAGCGTCTTCAATGACGGGGATATCGTGTTTTTTTGAGAGAGCCATAATCTCACCCATATCAGCACATTGACCATAAAGATGAACTGGAATGATAGCTTTGATTGTTTTTTTTGTATCCTTTTCAAGAATTACTGCCATGGCAGAAGGATCTATATTGAATGAGGTCGGATCGATATCAGCAAAGACTGGTGTCGCACCACAGCGTAAGATAACCCCCATAGTGGCAAAGAAGGAATACGATGTAGTAAGAACCCTGTCACCAGGCCCAATTCCAAGAGCCATCAAGGAAACAAGGAGTGCATCCGTACCACTGGAGACTCCGATGGCACAGGCCGCATTGCAATATTCAGCTACTTCATTCTCAAGTGCAAGTACTTCAGGTCCTTGAATGTAGGTAGTTGAATCTATAACATTTGTTACTGCTTCAATAATTTCATCACGTAGTGGGGTGAGTTGACTGCCTAAATCTAATAATGGGATTTTCATGATTTTTGAACCATCCGTTTTCCATCAAAAAAGTCGACAATGTCTGGCATTTCGACTTCGAGATATTTTTTCATTTTCTTTAACAGGTTTACTTCAATCTGACGAACACGTTCCCTTGAAATACCAAAACGATCAGCAATCGTTTGTAAAGTCAAGGGTTCGTCAGTAAGTAACCGCTCTTCAAGTATCATTTTTTCTTTTTCATTTAATTTTTCTTTCAAGATAGTCAGTAGCTTTGCAAGAGAAGTTTTCATCTCTTCACCAGCAACTATATCTTCAATTTCCGGGCCATTAGATGGTAGGAAACTTTTTTGTTCATCCTCGGAATCAGCTCTAACCGGACTTTCAAGTGAAACATCCCAGCTATCCATCCGTTGACTCATTTCAATGACTTCACTTTCTTTAACGCTTAGTCGTTCGGCAAGTAATTTTACTTCAGGTTTAAAGCCTTGAGATTCAAGAAGTTTTTTTTCTTTATTAAGAGAGAAAAATAATTTACGCTGAGCCTGTGTAGTTCCGATTTTAACAAGACGCCAGTTATCCATTATAAATTTAAGGATATAGGCTCGGATCCAATACGCCGCATAATATGAAAATTTCACACCACGATAGGGATCAAATTTTTTAGTTGCCTGAACAAGACCAACATTACCTTCCTGGATCAAATCCATGAAATTTTGCATCCAGTATTTTTGGAAATCCATAGCTACCTTAACAACCAGACGAAGATTTGCAGATACAAGCCGATATGCTGCGTCCTGATCGTCTCCCTCACGATAACGAATTGCAAGCTCATCAGTTTCTTCACGACTGAGAAGTTCATACTGGCTAATTTCCTGCAAATATCGATGCAACGCAGGGTTGCTCACTGCTGGAAGATTAGTGTCTTCCGACAAGGCAACTAGAGGATTCTCCTGAGGTGGTGTCTTGGAGAGTTCTGTCGTTTTTTTTGTATTTTTTGTATTTTTTGTATTAGAGCTCATATTCTTTGTCTCGCTATAGATCTTTAATTAACTTTCCATTATTACTAATGCTACCAGAAAAGGCAATCATTATATAACAAACAGTAATGCTTATCCGAATATTTACTTTACAGTTTGTTTTTTTATGTTAAAATCAGGCGGTTATTGTAGATTCTATCATATTTTACCAATCTCTACCCAATTTCATTGTAATAATTATGCAAAATATTCGAAACTTTTCAATTATTGCCCATATTGATCATGGCAAATCCACTCTCGCTGACCGTATGATTCAATACTGTGAACAGGTAACTGATCGGGATTTTCAGGATCAATTACTCGACAATATGGATATCGAACGAGAACGTGGTATCACTATAAAAAGTCAAACAATCTGCCTGCCATACACAGCAAAAGATGGAAAAGAGTATATCCTCAATCTTGTTGATACTCCCGGCCATGTAGATTTTAGTTATGAAGTATCCAGAGCTCTTAGTTCTTGTGAAGGTGCGTTGCTTCTCGTTGATGCGGCTCAGGGGGTAGAGGCGCAAACACTGGCTAACTTGTACATTGCGATGGAAAATGATTTGGACATAATCCCGGTTATTAACAAAATTGATTTGCCTTCAGCTGATCCAGAAGGTGTCGCATTGCAAATTGAAGATGATTTAGGATTAGATGCTGAACTTATTCAACAATGTTCAGCAAAGACCGGTGTCGGAGTTGAAGCTATCCTCGAAGCTGTCGTCAAATTTATTCCACCACCAACAGGTGACATAAAAGCTCCTCTACAAGCTTTAATATTTGATGCTAATTACGACCCATTCCGTGGAACTATAATCTCATTGAAAATCGTTAACGGAATGATCAAAGCAGGGGATATTATACGCTTTATGTCAAACAATGTAGAATATCGAGTCGATGAGGTTGGGCTATTTAGACTTAAGCGGGAACCTGTAAAAAAATTAAATGCAGGTGATGTTGGTTACATACTCGCAGGTGTTAAAACCGTCAGTGACACAAGGCCAGGCGATACGATAACACTCACGGATGCTCCCTGCAAGGAGGCCTTAAAAGGATTTAAAGAGATCCAACAGGTTGTTTTTTCATCGATTTACCCAATTTCAACTGATGAATACGAAGACCTTGCCACCGCACTTGAAAAACTACAGTTAAACGACGCAGCACTCACATTCCAAAAAGATTCATCTGCTGCGCTTGGCTTTGGGTTTCGATGCGGATTCCTTGGCCTCCTTCACCTGGAAGTCATTCAGGAAAGGCTTGAACGTGAATTCGACATTTCTCTTATCCTCACAGTGCCGTCTGTTAAATATAATTTTTATTTAAAAAATGAGGCTATGATTGAAGTTGATAATCCTGCCTATTTTCCAGACCCAATGCTTATTGATAGGGTTGAAGAACCTTATATTAAAGCAACTATTCTAATACCTGAAAAATATATGGGAGTTCTTATGACTCTCTGTATGGAACGACGAGGCGAAAACACCAATTATCATTATCCCATGCCGGGGCGAATTGAATTCAACTGCGAACTACCTTTGGCTGAAGTAATTTATGATTTTTATGATAAGCTTAAATCAATTACTCAAGGGTATGGGTCTTTCGATTATGAATTATTTGATTATCGCAAAAGCGATCTTGTAAAACTTGACATACTCGTGAATGGTGAAATTGTAGATGCACTTTCACAACTAGCGCATCGTGACAATGCCAGAGCCAGAGGGTTACGAGCCTGTGAACGCCTAAAAGAAGAAATCCCAAGGCAGATGTTTAAAATCGCTATCCAGGCTGCCATAGGTGGAACCATTGTGGCAAGAACCAACATTTCAGCACTTCGAAAAGACGTTACGGCCAAGTGCTATGGTGGTGATGTAAGTAGAAAAAGAAAGCTGCTTGAAAAACAGAAAGCTGGTAAAAAACGTATGAAAACTGTTGGGAATGTCGATATTCCACAAAAAGCTTTTCTTGCTGTATTGAAATCTGAGCAATAACTTTTTTTTCAAGGGTGCCTCAAGGTAGTCTACAGCTCTTCAGAAACAGCCTATAAGCTTCAAACCATGTAACTTCAGCCAATATCAAATAATTGGCAAAATACTGAACTGTAACTGAATAGTTACCAAACCATATCATTATATCGTGTATCCAGAGTATACCTTTCAATCGAATTATTTCACACCTGACAAGCATAAACTCCACTATATTGACGAGGGGGAGGGCGATGCAATAATAATGGTTCATGGTAATCCCACCTGGTCCTTTTATTATCGCCGGCTAATAAAGCTCCTTTCCAAGGACCACAGAGTTATTGCAATTGATCATATGGGTTGTGGGCTTTCCGATAAACCGCAGAACTATGACTATTGTCTGAAGAATCATATCGATAACCTTGATGCTCTTTTACAGAATTTGGGGATTCATTCGTTTTCTCTTGTTGTGCATGATTGGGGAGGAGCTATCGGAATGGGAGTCGCTGCAAAAAACCCCAATGGTCTGGCACGTGCCATGGTTCTTAATACCGCTGCTTTTCCATCACAACGCATACCTTTTCGAATACAGGTGTGTCGATGGCCACTCGTTGGGAAATTTTTAGTACGTGGATTGAACGGATTTGCAGGCCCTGCCGTGTACATGGCTGTTACAAAAAAAATGAAGAGCGATATTGCAAAGGCATATCTTGCTCCGTATGATTCCTGGAATAACCGTATCGCAGTGTCATCCTTTGTTGAAGATATACCCCTTACCTTAGACCATCCATCTTACACAACCTTACTTGAAGTTGAAAAAGGAGTTGAAAAACTTCAAGAACGGCCACTTCCCATGTTACTCTGTTGGGGAGGACAGGATTTCTGTTTTAACGATCTGTTTTATACTGAATGGTGTACACGCTTTCCTGGTGCAAAAATGCATTATTTTCAGGATGGGGGGCACTATATACTTGAAGATAAATTCGATGAAATTGCACCCCTTGCCGTAGCATTTTTTCGAGGGGAAAAATGAACTATAATATTGCCCAATCCCTTACTGAAATAGCTGGAAAACTAGGTGATAGTATTGGCCTTGTTGAGGCATCTTCTTGTAAAAAAATGAGTTTTGCAGAGTTGGATGCCAGGGCTGACTCATTTGCTCATATTCTGTTACATGGAGGAGTGCAACGGGGTGAAAAAATCATTCTTATGGTTAAACCATCTGCTGATTTTATTTGCCTTACTTTTGCATTATTTAAGATTGGAGCTCCGGTAATTCTTATTGATCCCGGCATGGGATATAAAAATCTTCTCCGATGTATAGAAGGGATTGCGCCGCAGGGTTTTGTGGGAATTCCAAAAGCTCATTTATTTCGTTCCTTATTTAGAAAACATTTCAAAACAGTAAAACACAGGTTCTGTTGTGGGGCATCGTGTGGTGTTTTTGGCTCTGATATTTCCCAAGGTGCCAATAAAAACCATGGTTTTTTTCCAGTTTTTGAAGCTGCCCAAGATGATCTTGCTGCTATTATTTTCACAACCGGCTCAACGGGTCCACCAAAAGGTGTGCGATATGAACATTCTGTTTTTAATGCCCAACTTGAACTTATTCGTGACTATTATGGAATAGGTCCAGGCGATATTGATCAACCTGCTTTTCCTCTGTTTGCACTTTTCTCGACAGCACTTGGTGCGCAGGCCGTAATTCCGGAAATGGACCCCACCTGTCCAGCAAAGGTTGATCCTGCATTATATGTAGCGTCAATAGAAAAATATAAGGTAAGCTATTCTTTTGCTTCCCCTGCATTGTGGAAAGTTATTGGCAAGTATGGCCGTGATCGTGACAAACGCCTTAGTACATTGAGAAAAATTTTGATGGCTGGCGCACCAGTGTCAGGTGCTCTTATTGCAAGGATGCAGAAAGTACTTCCAGAAAATGCTAAAATCCATACGCCTTATGGCGCCACTGAAAGTTTACCCATTGTATCTATTGAAGGTAAAGAAGTTGTTGAAGAAACATGGGGACAAACTCAACGTGGGTATGGCACGTGTGTTGGAAGATCCTTACCTGGAATCTCAATTGCAGTTATTCCAATACGTGATACCGTAATCAGCAATCTCAATGGGATTGAATTTCTTCCGACTGGAGAAATTGGTGAGATTATCGTACAGGGTGCTGTTGTAACAAAAGAATATGATAACAATGTAACAGAAACGGCACTAGCCAAAATTCAGGATGGAAGCAATTTTTGGCACAGAATGGGAGATGTTGGATATCTTGATAATTCTGGCCGATTATGGTTTTGTGGAAGACGTGTACATCGTGTGGTAAGTGCAGTTTTTAATAAAACATTTTTTCCCATTCCATGTGAAGCACTATTTAATGTTCATCCGCAGGTTTTTCGATCGGCATTGGTTGGAGTACAACTGTCTAACGGTAAAGGCGTGATACCCGTTATTATAGTAGAACCTGAAAAAGGTGTTTTGAATCCAAGCACACAACTTATCGATGAACTAAAAGAGATAGCAAAATCGAATATATTAACAAAAGAAATTCAACACTATCTTATTCATTCTGACTTTCCTGTTGATATTCGACATAATGCCAAAATTTTCAGAGAAAAATTACAAATCTGGGCAGAAAAAGAGCTGGATGGTGCGGTTTGAAAAGGGCATTTATAACTGGCGGTGGTGGCTTTGTTGGCGGCTATATTGTTGATCAACTACTTGAAAAGGGAGTTGATTGTGTTGTGTATGGTCGCAACAAGTATCCAAAACTTTCTGAACGTGGGGTAAGCTGTATACAAGGTGATATTCGTAACGAGAGCCTTTTGTCAGAAGCAATGCAAGGCGTGGATACTGTTTTTCATGTGGCGGCTCTTGCAGGAATATGGGGAACATGGCAGGAATATTATGAAATTAATGTACAGGGAACTGAAAATGTAATTGCTGCCTGTATTAAGAATGCAGTACCACGATGTATTTACACTTCAACGCCATCGGTTGTTTTTACAGGTGATGATATCGTAAATGGTGACGAAAACCTTCCATATGCGACGAAATTTTTATGCCATTATGCCAAAAGTAAAGTGATGGCTGAGAAGCTGATACTCCAACATAATGATATATCCAAAAATTTTTTAAGTTGTGCTATACGTCCTCATTTAGTTTGGGGGCCTGGAGATCCTCATCTTATTCCACGTCTTCTTGAACGTGGAAGACAAAAACAGTTAAAAAAAATTGGTAACTGTCAAAATATGGTTGATATCAGCTATGTTGAAAATGTTGCTGATGCTCATATTTTGGCAGCATATAATCTGGAAAACTCGAAAACTGCTGCAGGAAATGCGTATTTTATAAGTCAGGGGGAACCTGTTAATCTTTGGCAATGGATTGATGAGCTGTTTTTACAGATGGATGTTCCTGCGATCAAAGGGAGCATACCTTTTCCGGTTGCCTATACAATTGGTAGCTTCCTTGAATGTTTCCATCGAATTTTTGCACTAGAAAATGAACCGAAAATGACACGGTTTGTAGCAGAACAGCTTGCTAAATCACACTGTTTTTCTATTGATAAGGCTGTAAAAGATTTACACTATAAAGTACGGATCAGCACCCGAGAAGGTATGAAAAGTTTGTTAACCGGGGAACAATATCAATAAAAGGGGAAGAATGAAACGAGTACACACTTTTTTTGTCAGTTGCCTAATTATTTGCTTTCTTCAAACTGTATGTGTGCAACGAGCTATGGCATTTACAGTTGGCGAAGAAAGGGAAATGGGAGAACAGCTACTTTATCAGATTCGATTAGCTTTCCCACTTTTAGATGATCCTGACATTTCACAATATATTAATGATCTTGGTGGTGATGTCCTTGAAATAGCAGGATTTCAATACTTCGATTATCACTTCAACATTATTCACTCACCTCAGTTTAATGCTTTTGCGGCACCTTCAGGGTTGATTTTTTTCTATTCTGGTCTCGTCGAAAAAATGAATCATGAAGACGAACTTGTTTCAGTACTTGCACATGAAATAGGTCACGTTGTTGCGCGTCATATTGCCAAAGGAATGGATAGTGGTGGAAAAATCACTGCTGCCACAACCTTGTTAGCTCTTGCAAGTCTTGCACTTGGTATTGGGGCTATCAGTCAGGCATTACTTACGGGATCTTTGGCAGCAGGCCAGGCCGCTAATCTCCATTTTAGTAGAAAACATGAAGAAGAAGCAGATAGATTAGCTTATGGATGGATGAAGGAAATGGGGCGACATCCGCGAGGGCAGGAAGAGATGTTGCATGCCATGCGTCGTATTGGCCGATATTCCATGGGAGATAACATACCTCAGTATTTGCTGACTCACCCATATCCTGACGAACGTCTTGACTATGTCCAGTCGTTGATTTTGTTTGAGGAAGAAGAACTTCAGGACTTTGAAGCGACAGATGATTTTGAATTTTTACGTATGAAGTATCGTATTTTGTCCATGGTAAAAGATGGCAAGAAATTGCGTAATCTCTTGCATAATCATCTTGCAAAAGAGTCATTGCCCAAAAATGAACAAATCATGTTGCACTATGGGCTTTCTCAGTTGGATCTAATGGAGAATAATTTTGATTCTAGTAGGAAATACCTACAGGAAGTTATAAACTACTATCCACATGAATCCATTTTGTTAGTTGACTTAGGTATTGTAGAAATGGAATCCGGAAATAAAGAACGTGCCCTATCTTTATTGAGAACTGCTTACGATAAAGATAGAGACGATTTGTGGGCAACGTTTCAATTGGCACGTCTTTGGATAGAACTTAAAAATTTTGAAAAAGCAGAACAGTTTTTAAAAGAAGTTCAGGCAGATATGCCCGATTATTCAAAGGTATATTATGAAATCGGAAAATTAAAAGCAGAGCAGGGTGAAAGTGCTAATGCAGCTTTTTATCTCGGTAAATATAACCTGTATGAAGGACGTTTAAGATTAGCAAAACACAATTTCAAGCTTGCATTAAAAACCGAGGGGTTGCAGGAAAAATACAAGGCTGAAATTATGGAAATGGAAGAAATTATTGAAAAACTGAAAAAAAACTGATGCGTTGAGGGAGATTAACTGAAAATATGAAGTAAAAATTCCGTATTTCCTTTAGGGCCACGAATTGGGCTAGGCACAACATCTTTGTAGTTCAGACCTGCACGTGTGGTAATTGTTTTAATTTTATCAATTGCTTGTTGATGATGGATTGGATTTATAACTACGCCACCTTCAGGTATAAGGGCAGGTGGCAATTCAAATTGCGGTTTTATCAGGCAAATTATAGATATATGTTTATCGAATAGTGGGATAAGCGGTGGAATAAGTTTACTAAGTGATATGAACGCGGCATCTATGACGGCAAGATCAATAGGCTCAGGAATCTGTTTTTTACTGATATTTCGTGCATTAAAACGTTCTATGGCAATAACACGAGAATCCTGTCGAAGTTTCCAGTCGAGCATACCGTATGCGACATCCACGGCATACACTTTTTTTGCACCATGTTGAAGGAGGCAGTCTGTAAAACCACCACTTGAAGCACCAATATCAGCACAAACCATTCCTAAAGGATTATAGTCAAAACTATCCAACCCACCTTTTAGCTTGTAGCCACCCCTGGAAACAAATGGACACTTTGTTTTTAGAAGCGGTGTGGCGCATTCATCATAAAGGATTCCCGCTTTATCGACACAGTTTCCATCTATGGTGACCTCACCAGCTCCAATAATTCGCTGTGCGTTCTGACGATTGTCGCATAGATGCAGACGAACCAATAATTCATCAAGACGAATCTTAGCCATAAGTTAGTTTGCTATTGAAGAAGGGCGCTCTTTTTTCTAGCTGTTTCGGCTTCTGGTGAAGAACCGTAAGAGGCAATGATCTTCTTGTAAATAATTCTAGCAGTGTCGGTATCAGAGAGTTGTTCAAATGCTTCCCCCTGTCTTAAAAGTGCTTTGGCAGCTTGTGCATTACCTGGAAAACCTGAAATTATTTGCTGATACTGGATAATAGCCTGATCATATTGTCCTTGCTGAAAGAGACATTCGCCCATCATATAACGGGAAGTAATACCAGTTTTGGAAGATCTCTTTTGAGCTATGTTTTTTTCGAATAAACCATAGGCTTTGTCAAAATTTCCGTCTCTGTATTGTTGTTGAGCATCAGCAAAGTGATCTGATGATCCCTCGACAATAACAGGTTTTTTAATGGTCATACTTTGGGTTGGTTGAGAGCTTGGCTTTGGCGTGCCACTAGTCGGAGTTTTAGTGGTTTGCAAAGAAGATGAACTTGAAGATTGTGGAAAAACAATCTTTTTCGAAACAGTTGTTAAGTGAACAACTCCAGTATTAGTAGGTGCAGTTTTGGTAATTGCTGCCTGCCTAGCTTTACGCATGGCATCATCTGCAGCAATTTTTGCAGCCTGGGCACGTCTTTCAGCATCAACAACCCGCGCCTGTTGCATGGAAGTGAGTGAATCCTTTTGTGATTTAATTTTGGTATCCATTTCAGCAAATTTAGTTTTGAATTGTTCTTCTTGTTGACTAGACAAGTTTTGAACAGCTAATTGTAACTCTTTGTTTTGTTCGAGTAGCATTCGGTTAGTATGTGCATTTTCTTCAAGTTTACTCTTTAACATGAGTATGTCGGTCTGTAGCTGATCGAGCAAGCCAGAGGAAGATGCCTGACGTTGCTGTATCTGATCAACAGTGTTGGTCTGCATATCAGTAAGCTTTTTGTTTATGGAACTGACATTATAATTAAGATTATGGACATCATCTTGAGATGCACAACTACTGAAAAAAGGCATGGTACTTATTAAGAGTACAGCACTGATGTGTTTTTTATTCATGGAATTACCTGTATATAATATATAGTTACTGTTATTTCGTACTAGTTGTCGTCCAACGAGGATATGTTTGATTCCCTCTACTATTAAAAAGTTTCCGCATATTAGAACCATTTTTAAGGATGGCATAAATTTTTTGTGATTTTCCATCACGATATGAAAAGAGAATTTGTTTTCCATCTGGCGACCAGGAAGGGGACTCGTGGTGGCCAGAACCGCTGGTAACCTGTCTAGGGGAACGACTTGCTTTTGGCTGAGTGGTAAATATTTGATAAGAACCATTGATCAGGCTGGAATAGGCAATTAAGTCACCTTTAGGTGACCAGTTTGGTTCAGCATTTTCACGACCTTGAAAGGTGATTCGTTGTACTTTGCCACTCTTTAAATTCATAATATATATTTGAGGGGTTCCACTACGATCAGAAACAAATGCTATGGACTTACCATCTGGTGACCATGTTGGCGAAACATTAATCCCAGAACGGTTAGTGAGTTGTTTTATGATCTTCCCTTTTCTGTCGCACATAAAGAGATCAGGATTACCATCTTTACTAAGAGTGAGTATCATTTTGTTTCCGTCTGGAGACCATGCAGGGGCAAGGTTCATACCTTTGCGACGAGATAATGCTCTTGTTGTTTTGTTTTGTCTGAGATCAGTAATGTAAAGATTCTGATTTCCGGAATGATATGATGTATAGGTAAGGAAATTCCCTCCAGGAAGGAAGCGTGGGGATACAACCAAGTTTTTATGACGAGTGATTTGTCGTATTTGTTTTCCTAGTATATCGGTTAAATAGATCTCTTTGAATCCATTTTGATCTGAAACAAAGGCAATCTGAGAAGAAGCAATTCCATTTTGACCTGTCATTGCCTCAATAACAGCGTCTGCAAATTTGTACAACATCCTCTGCTCGTGGTTTCTGGTACCGTTATATCGTTTACCCATTAACATATCACCACCGGCAACATCAAGGAGTCGAATTTCCATCCGTACACCATTCGCTGAAAGACTGTAGTTGCCTAGAACTACAAAATCAGCACCGATGGCTTTCCAGTTAGTATTTTGTGACTTTCCATATTGCGAACTGGGAATAATCGAGAATATACCATGAAAAGAGAGAGATTTTCCCAATGTGTCGGCAAGATCTTTCCCATAAAGCTGTAACTGCTCAGGTTGTTCATTATTGACAAACCAAGGAACTGCTATGTTGATTTTCCGAGCATCCGGTGAAGTGATATCTATATAAGCAATATCTTTGGCATCGGTTAAAAGAGGAAATGCAGATAGCAGGAGTACTAAAGTAATAAAAAAATGTGTTTTCATGGGTATTTGAAAAGTGTTAAAGGGATTGAAAGAGTAATTAATTGGTAACCACTAAATGATTTCCTAAGCTGTGAACTGTAACCATCGAGATGTGCATCATATTGATGAGCCTGTTGATTTAATGCCTTTTGTCCCGATCTCTTCGTTAAATGAAAAATTTTATCCTCGGAATATCAACTATATGCCTGTGGTAAAATTTTCCATTTATCTCGACATCGAACCAAAATGCTATTAAATCAACGGACTCATTGATAGCGGGATTTTGGAGGAATCTGTTCAAAGATAACAAAGGGATTTGCAATCTCTGTTTTGTCAAATCCCATCAGGTGTGGTGTTTGTAACCATTTTGAATCAATAAACAGTTCTTGAAAGCGTGGTAAATATTCGGCTAGCACCCCATCTTCGTTCGATCCGGCTTGTTCACATATG
>JAOZTO010000010.1 GCA_029942265.1 Desulfocapsa sp. | reverse complement strand
TAAAAAAATGCAATAAATAATCGAAAAGTGTTTTCTAAATTTTTATAATGCGCATTAGAATAGGAAGACATTTTTAAACAAGCCCTTAAGGTTTCTTAACTTTACATTTTTTATTGTCTTTCGCAATGCTGACAAACTTTTTATCAAAGGTAAGAAAAGTTGATGCATACGACTGACTTTTTGCAAGATGAAGGGCATCCGCAAAATCAAAGCCACCTTTGTGCATTTCAAGAGTCTGTATGAGTAGCTGAGGCTTGTCGGTTATAACATTGGACAGGCCAAGTAATGAGGTAAATGCATCATTGATCTCAATTGGGGAAAATTGATAGGCAAAGCGCAATACCCATTCGCTTTCAAGAAGTACTGTGTCATGAATGAACACCTGTTGTTATGAAAAAATCTCCTTTGCTTTGGCAAATTGTTTCTTGTCATCACCTGTAAGAAACCGAATAATGATATTTGTATCAATAGCAATCATTTAGTTTGTTCCATTACTCCTCTGGCAATAGCATCATTCATTTCTATTATACTTTTTGCTTTCCCCTTATGCCGAAGACAACCGGCAACTTGATCAATGGATGTTTGCAGAAAAGTGGCTCGATCTGATTTAACAAGAATACCATCTGGGGTATCTATAAATTGCAGTTTCTGTCCAGCCTGCCAATTATGGGCTATTCTTAAAGATTTGGGTATAATCACCTGACCTTTTGGCGAAAGTTTTGATTGCAACATTTTATATCCTGTCTTTTGTCCGAAGAAATTATATCAACAATACAGTATTTCTGTTGTTTTTCAGATATTGATTGCATAGTCACAAAACAATAATTTGCTCTTTTGTAAAAGTCAAGCAGATGCTGGGGGGGGGAAGAGCTTATTTCTGTGAAGAGATTTAAGGCTACTTTAATAGCTGTTTAACATCTTCCCATCAAGCAATAAAGCCAGATTTCTTCTGGTATTCACTGGCATTTTACAGGTGAAGTTTTCACACACATAGGCGCTTGCCTTCCCATCAATTTTGCTCACAGTTTCGATAAAAGGCAGATATTTTTCAAGAAACTTTTGATTCTCTCCGCCATTGACCTGCAAAACTAATGTATTAGGAAGATACCTGCTATTGATTTCACGAAGTAACTCTTTGGTATTTTTATCCTCTTTGTTCCCAACAATAACTATCTGTTTGTGGTCATCCATCTGCAAATCCATTGCACTGAGCATCAGGGGCATGGCTGCCGGATAACTAGCGAGTGCTTTCCCGAAGGATTCAATACATTTTCGTGCCAAATCGCCCCATTCTTTGTTTCCCGTCACCGCAGACAGACGAAGTAGATTCAGGGCGGCCACAGAATTTCCGGACGGTTCAGCACCGTCATAAGCAGCCTTCATTCTAGCTAGAAGATCGGCAGACTCGGGACTATCATAAAAACCACCCGAGATATCAGTAAACAATGCAATCTGTGTTTTGGTAAGTTGCATAGCCTGTTGAAGACGTATGGGGTTTTGCTCTGCCGCATACAGATCAAGCAAACCTTGAATCAAAAAACTGTAATCATCAAGCCCTGCTGGATAACGTGCCTCTCCATCCCGCCAGCGACGCATTAACTCTCCGTCAACCAAAAGGGTGTTCAAAAGAAAATCGGCAGCTCTATTTGCTGCTGCAAGATAATGTTCTTCCTCAAAAATCCTCCCAGCTTGCGCAAAAGAAGAGATCATAAGACCATTCCAGGCAGTAATAATCTTATCATCCAGATGAGGTGCTGTTCGTGTTTTTCGCCTGTCTAGCAATTGCGCCGCAGCACTGCTTAATATTTTCTGAGCCGCGTCATCATTTAATCCGGCTTCCCGTGCTGCTTCTGATAAATCTATTTTCTGATAGAGTATATTGCGTCCACTAAACTCTTTTTGTGGATCCTGGAGTGCATTGCCATTTTTTTCCACTCCGTAAAAGGATTTAAACAGAACGCTTTCTTTATTGCCTAAGACAGAATCTATCTCATCCTCAGTCCACAAATAATAAGCCCCTTCACTATGCTCTTTAGGATTATAAGGATTAACAGAGTCTGCATCTTCTGCGGAGTAAAATCCTCCCTCAAAATGACGCATTTCCCGTAACACATAATCAAGAATCTGAGTAACGACTCGTTTATAACTCTTTTTAGCCGTTATCTGATACCCATGCAAATACGCAGTGGCTAACTGGCTTTGATCGTAAAGCATTTTTTCAAAATGTGGAATACGCCATTCGCCATCAACGGAGTAGCGATGAAATCCTCCTCCAATTTGATCATACATTCCCCCACCTGACATTTCCTCCAAGGTAAACAGGACCATATCCCTTGCCTTTTTATTAGCAGTTGCCTTGTAATATCGGAGTAAAAAGTCAAGTACCACAGGTCTGGGAAATTTAGGCGCAGAACCAAAGCCACCATATTGGGGTTCATAGCTCTCTTCCAGTTGGGAGAATCCCTTGCTAAGCCACTTCTTTTCAAGAGCCTTAATTCCATCACGATTGCCTTTCTGTATATGGGCTGTGATTTTATCAGCAGAAGAGCTGAGATTATCTCTATCAGTCATCCAAGCTGTGTGAATCGCTTGCAGAATTTCCATAAAACCAGGTCGTCCATAAGCCGCACGGGGTGGAAAATATGTTCCGGCATAGAATGGTTTTTTATCCGAAAAGAGGAAAAGAGACATTGGCCAACCACCATTTCCCGTCATAGCCTGAGTAGCTGCCATATAAATCTGGTCAATACCAGGACGTTCTTCCCGATCAACCTTGATACAGACAAAGTATTTATTCAAAAAATCAGCTATTTCCTGATCTTCAAAGGACTCGTGCGCCATCACATGACACCAGTGGCAGGTGGAATATCCAATGGAGAGAAAGATCGGTTTATTCTCTTTAGCAGCTCTTGCAAACGCCGCATCCCCCCACGGATACCAGTCAACTGGATTATACGCATGCTGCTGAAGATATGGACTTTTTTCGTTAATTAAATGATTTCCCAGTTCCTTTTGGAATCCACTGGTATTTTTCTGTATTTCTTTCATCTGGCCACCCTGTTCTGCTATTGATAGCTGACTGTTAAGGCATAAAATAGCTACTAGTAGTATGAATGCTTTCATTTTTATAGAGGTTTTATTTTTCATGTTTGAATGATATACCCGAACAAAGATTTAATCAATAATAATTCTCATATGATGACATGCCAACAAAAAGATTTCCACGCATAATATCAGGACGTTACACAAATGACACACTATCTCTTCTCTGCTAAAACAATTAATTATGCAGATTTTTTCACTTTTCGTGCGGAAATATTTTGTTTCCGGCACACAATACGATAGAATACAATAAGACGTTTCGACAGAATTATAAAAAACATTTTTAGAACCCAGCACAAGAGAAAATCATGCAGCAAGAAAATACAAGAAAACAGACAGATCCAATGCTGTCATTCCATCTGATGAAATTTGCCTTTCAGGATTATCATAAAAGTATCCATCACTTAACTGACAACGAATATTCAAACGTATACACTAACGCCAATGAAGAGATGCTTCTCCATCGGGTTATACTAACTTCTGAGGAAGCATGTTGTGTGGTCATCCCTGAAAGTATTCTCGATCGCACACTCTTAGATGTAATTGCTGAATATTCCAGCGAAGAACACTTTTATGGTACACTCCAGAAAAACAATATCCCTTTAACAGATTATCACGCTGCACTGCACAATGATCTACGTGTAGAGACTATACTGTCAAAGGTAGCCTGTAAAGCTCAGCCGGTAACATCTGCTGAAATACAGCATTATTATATCAGCAATAAAACAGATTTTCTCCAACCCGAATTGCGCAGTGGCAAACACATTCAGGTAACGTGTGATTTTTCATCAAAAACTGAAACTGCTTTAGCTCTTCACCAAATAACAACTATTCACAACAAGATACGTGGAAATCCGGGACTCTTTAACAAAAAAGCCATTCTTTCTCCTGAGTTTGATATACTTCCAGATATTACCAGTTTTTCTAAAACGTCTCGAGGTAACCTTTGCCAAACACTGGAAAGGCAACTTTGCTTACTTGTCAGCGGAGAAGTAAGCAAAGTTATCAAAAACTCTATAGGATTCAATATTCTTCATTGCACTCACATCTATCCCACAAAAAACATCACACTTAATGAAGCTACAGCTGATATTTTTGCAACTCTCTTAAAAGAAAAACAACTCAATGCCTGCCGCATTTGGTTGCAAAAAATTGTCCAACCACCCAAAACAAAGTGAGCAGTTGTGACTGATACAGAATCCAAAGATTCGGTACTTCTTGTTCCAGACATTCTCTTTAGAACAGAAACGGTTACAGTCAAGAATGCCTCTCCTTTTCAAACGATGGAACTGGTGCGCAAAGATCAGGCGCTTATCACATTAATCATCCCCTCTGGGGACGCCCCCGAGAAACCGTTTGAGCTCATACACGGAAAACATACCCGCATCTCTTCTGATAAAAAATCGCTTCTTGCGGAAATCGATGGATATCCTGTACTTTCACAAAAGACAGATAAAGAGGTGGAAATACTTCTTGTTGAGATTATCCCTTTGGTCTCTATTTCACACGATACAATGCAGGCAAAGATTACCCTCTATCCGCCAGTCAGGGGATGTCCAATGCTTAACACCGATCTTCTTGTTGAAATTTTAAAAGAAAACAATATACGTTTTGGCCTTTCACCAGATCACCTGGAAACATTGCTTGCCCGATGTCAAGGTGAAAAGATTCTTATCAAAGACGAAACTATTGCTTGCGGCCTTCTTCCCCTTGATGGAAAAGATAGTTTCCTACGTTTTGCCATTGAAGTTGGGCCATTTCCCGGTAAACTTTTGGGGAATGGAAAAATTGATTTTCGTGAACGTAAAATGTTTGTGGGAATTGCTGAAGGAGAAACGATTGCAACACGGGTTCCTGCCACCAATGGCACAGCAGGGCTCAATGTTTCTGCAGAAGAAGTGGCACAAATCCTAGGTATTGATCATCCTTTTGCTGTTTCTGACGGCATAGAATATGACGAAAAAACAGGTATAGTAAGTGCCAGCTGTTGTGGTATCCTCTCCATGGTCAGTGAAACCTCCGTTAAAGTATGTGAAAAACTGATTGTAGCTGGAAATATTGACTACAATACAGGCAACATTAAGTCACAAGGTGCTGTGGAGATAAGTGGCACAATATTACCTGGATTCAAAGTAAATACAAAAGGTGACATTCTACTTAACGGTAATGTGCGTTCCGGCAAAGTCAAATGTGAGGGGAATCTTACAGTAAAAGGTGGTATCATAGGAAAAAAATGCAGGGTCAAGGTAAAAGGGGATGCTGATATTAACTTTATAGAGCAGGGTCGATTACGAGCTCATGGAAAGGTAATTATCCGCAAACAAGCCTATCACACAAGAATTATGGCTGACAAAGAAATCCATTGCGAAGAATCCTGTCAGGTAATGGCTGGCGTTATAATTAGCGGAGAAAGCCTCAATTTAGGCAATGTCGGCTCAGCAAACTCTCCCTCTGCGCTACTTGCTGCAGGTGTAGCACCAGGACGATATTTACGGTATCTTGGAATGCGAGAAAAACTGCATGACCTTGAGGAGGAACGCCTTATGTTTCTCCAACGTTATGGAATGAAAAAAAAGATCCCTGAACGTGAATCACTAGAGCAATCCATTGAAAGAGTGTTTGAAAATATGAACAAAACAAATCTTATACCAGGATCTTCTGCTAATAACCGAAGTGATGGTATTGAGTATCTACAGCAAATTAGCATAACTGTACAGGGGACTATCTTTAATGGCACTGAGTTACAAATAGGTAATATCACGACAATTCTTGAGAGGGATCTCACGGGTGTCAAGTTTTCACTAGACCGGCACCAAAAAATATACACTGAAGCCAACTCTAAAGAGGAACAATAAGGCACAGATATGTTTATAAAACTATGGATGCAGCAGGAAGTTATAAGTATAGATAAAGAGACTCCAATCTCTCAAGCAAAAGAACTTATTGATCAGCACAATTTTAGACATCTCCCAGTGTTGGAAGATGACAAACTCATTGGCATAATAACTCAATCTGACATTGACAAAGCCCTTCCATCCGCAGTTGATTCCTCAATCAGTCCGGAAGAAAAAATCATCGCTGCCCAGGCAAAGGTTTCTGCATTTATGACTAGCAATCCCATAACCGCACACCCCATGGATCCATTGGAAAATGTAGCTTATCTTATGCGTAAGTTTAAGATCGGCGCTGTACCAGTGGTGGAAGATGAAGAACTCATTGGAATAGTCTCTGAAACTGATATATTCAAAGCTTTTACGGAGATTTTAGGGGCAAAAACTGAGGGAGCACGCATTGAACTTCAGATAGATGATAATGGAACAGCCCTTTATGCCATTACAGATGTTTGCAAACGTTTCGACATGCATCTCACCGCTATAACGCTCTATAATAACTTCAGCCATGACAAACGACTTCTTACCATTCGTGTTCAGGGAGAAGATATGGACGATATGATTGAGGCTCTTTGGGATTCAGGAGCAAAAGTCAATAGGGTGATTATGGAAGAGGGGGATTGATGAGCCGTTGAAGACGACCTACCACGGACTCACAACCTTCCCTGCTAAAGCCATCGTATTCATAATATCATACATATTGGTGATGCTTCCTGCCTTTCGATCTTTTTCGAGTTTAAAAAACTCAAGGCAGGTGCCACAAACCCATATGGTAACACCTTGTTTTTCAATATTTTGTAGAGCTTCCAAGGCTTTTCCGTCTGTGGTTACAAGCTTCACACCACCATTATACAGCAAGATATGCGACGGGAGCGGTGATACCTCGGAAATAGTTGTCACGTATGTCTGTAACAGAGCCCAGCCAAGTTCATCAGATCCGCGCCCCATTGAATCAGATGCGATCACATAGACAAGATTACTATTTCCCGGCAAATCACAAGCATAATCCTCTTCCTTAAACTCCTTTGTCGCACCAGACACAACATTCGGCACAACAAGTATCTGAAATGTTCCATCTTCACCATCTGAGACAGACACACTACACCCCTGGCTTCTGCCAAAACGGAGTACATTTTCACGGGATGCTTCGTTGTCAACAATGACTCTGAATTCTCCCTGTTCAGCATTTTCAAGATGGGATTTTGTGCGTAATACTGGTTCTGGGCAATGTAATCCTGTACAATCTAATATTTCCATAACTTAGCCATCTCTAATTTGACCTTTTTTCGAGCTATCTGCAAGAAAAAGGTAACGAGAGCACCTGACAAAAAAAAGCTGTCATTGCCTAAATAATGGGCATAGACAGCTTTTTTTGAAAATCTACCACAAGTATTATTGTGCTGATGTTTCCTCAGCTTTACTTTCACCAACTTCTTCCACAGGTGCTTCGTCGGTAGCAGTTTCTTCAGAAGGCACTTCTTCTGTTTCCGCTTCTTCCATAGCAGGCATTTCAGCCACAATAATAATTTCTTCTATAACCTGTTCGCTCAACTGCTGCTGCAATTCTTCAACAACTCGAAACTTCAATGCAAGTTCTTTTTCAAGTGCAACACGGGTTTCTTCAAGAATTGCCAGTGAATTGTTCTGGGCAGCAATTTTAGAAAGAAGCACATTCATGTTCAGCTTTGTACGAGCAAGATCTTCACCAGCATCAACAAGCAACTTTGTTCGTTCTTCCAATGCTTTTTCAAGGGACAAAATCCGCATCCCGTATGCTTCAACTTCTGCAGAGAGTTCCTGACTTCTGGTATTATAAGCATCCACACTGTTTGCAAGAGAAGATTTTACATCTTCAAATCCGGCTATAAATTCTGCTGCAGTGGCAAGCTCTGTGTTTTTCTGAGCAAGCTCAGATTTTGCAACTGCCACAACTTCTTCCAGATGTGTAATGTCAGCTGTTTTTTTATCCAGCTGCGCCTGAACAACTGCCACAGCTTCAGATCCCTTATCGGATTCCGCAATCTCTTTCTTCAGACTTGCCACACTTCCTTTCAGTGTTGCCGCATTAGCAAGCAGAGCCTGGTTTTGAGATTTAAGATCTGCAATTTCTTTTAAGGCGTTTGTTGTTATTGCCTGAGCATCACTTAACGCCGACTCATCTACTACTGGTGCAACAACTGGCTGTTCTTTCATAGCGGCCAGCTGTCTCTCAAGATTTGAACTTTTTTTATCTTGAATAGATCCCCAAATCGTTCCCACCAGACACAAAACAACCAAGGCAATAATAACCTGATTTTTACTCATAACCTAACCTCATAAAAAAATTTATATAAAAAATCCGACAATTCCCTACTAATCAATTCAATAAATCTACAGAAAATACAAAAAAGTGTCAATATCAATATATCGATAAACCTTTTATTTACAGAAAATTCCTTTTATTATTAATTTTCACTATTTTCACGTCCCTGGAACTATTCGTACAGCACCCCTGTCTGCAGAAGCAGCAAACATTGCATAGGCTTTAAGAGCCTGGGACACAGGACGATCACGACCAACTGCCTGAAATGCATTCTTTCCTTTTTTCTTTTCCTTTTTCAAACGTGCCTCAAGTTCTTCATCCGAAAGCAGCACATTTATTGTTCTTTGGGGAATATCTATCTCAATAGTATCACCATTATTTACCAGAGCAATTGCCCCACCAGCCGCAGCCTCAGGAGATACATGACCGATTGAAAGCCCAGAAGTACCGCCCGAAAAACGACCATCAGTAACAAGCGCACATTCCTTACCAAGATGAACAGACTTCAAATAGGACGTAGGATAAAGCATTTCCTGCATCCCCGGCCCCCCCCGAGGCCCTTCGTAGCGAATAATCACAACATCTCCTGCCGTGATCGTTCCATCAAGAATTGCATCACAAGCCTCATCCTGGGAAAAATACACTCTAGCCGTACCTTTAAAGTGAAAAATGGAAGGATCAACACCAGCTGTCTTAACAATACACCCATCAAGGGCAATGTTACCATACAGCACTGCCAATCCGCCATCCGCACTGTATGCATGTTCAATATCACGAACACAACCTTCAGCACGATCAAGATCAACATTTTCATACATTTTTTTCTGTGACCCCATAACCAGATTACGGCCAGTTTGTGCAGGAGCACTCAAGTATAAATTACGAGCCTCATCAACACAATTTTCTCCTGCCACATCCCAATCATTAAGTATCTGCTTAAGCGTTCGCCCTTCAACCCGATTCACACTGGTATCAATCATTTCTGCACGATCAAGCTCTGCAAGGATAGCCATAATTCCACCTGCCCTGTTCACATCCTCCATATGAAAATGTGATGAAGGAGCAACCTTGCACAAATTCGGGATCTTACGGGAAAGTGTATCAATATCAGCCATACTGAAATCCGCTTCTGCTTCATTAGCAATGGCCAAAAGATGCAAAACCGTATTGGTGGAGCCACCCATGGCAATATCAAGCGTCATGGAATTTAAGAATGCGGCACGAGTAGCGATATTTCTGGGCAATACTGAACTGTCTTCCTGACCGTACCAAGCATCAGCCATCGTAACGATACGCTCTGCTGCACGCTCAAAAAGATTCATGCGGTTTGCATGGGTTGCTACAATAGTTCCATTTCCAGGCAGAGCCATCCCTAATGCCTCGTTCAATGAATTCATAGAATTTGCAGTAAACATTCCAGAACACGACCCACAGGTAGGACATGCGCAGCGTTCAACCATATCCATAACTTCATCACTTACTTCCTTATCAGCACCCATAACCATGGCATCAACAAGATCGTAGCGTTTTTTCCCGTCCACTCCTGCTTCCATAGGGCCTCCGGAAACAAAAATTGCAGGTATATTCAAACGCATACTAGCCATCAACATACCTGGAGTAATCTTGTCACAATTACTAATACAGATCATGGCATCAACAGTATGCGCATTACACATATATTCCACACTATCAGCAATAAGCTCACGAGATGGCAGAGAATACAGCATACCAGCATGTCCCATGGCAATACCATCATCTATGGCAATGGTATTGAATTCTGCTGCAAAACATCCTCGTTCTTCAATTCGTTTTTTCAGATACTGCCCTATTTCATGCAGGTGAACGTGTCCTGGTACGAATTGAGTAAAGGAATTAACGATGGCAATAATTGGCTTACCAAACTGCTTTTCGGTAACGCCGTTTGCACGCCATAAACTGCGCGCTCCTGCCATTTTTCTTCCTTGAGTTGTTGTATCGCTACGTAATGGTATGCTCATTTGTTTTACCTCTATAAATGACAGACTCGTAAAAAGTCTAAAATTAGTATGGATTTATAAAAAACTTCATATTCGAGGCACGGAAATTTCTTATCATTTCGGCGTACTAGAGTACGTTGAAATGATAAGAAATTTGCAGTAACGAAGAAGATGAAGAGTTTTTACGAATCCATCATAAATAAAAAATTCTGGTAACTTCAGTTACGGTTCAGTGTTATGCTTAATATCGGGCACTCGTTGAATAGTTACAAAATCTGATTGCTTTGTCTCGTTTAGAACAATATACTATTAAATAGTAGGTGTGTAAAAATAAATTGAGGGGATATATGAAACAGACAGAAATAGACTACTGGATCACATCGATGCTTGAGGCATACAACAATGTTTCCGACCTCAACATCACCGTTGGAAAAACACTGCAAGTTGAATCTGCTGGTGTTTTAATGCCGGTCAAGGTCACCCCTCCTGTGAAACAGCTCACCCCGTTTCAGTCAGAAGTTTTTGCATTAAACCTGATAGGAAACAACAAACGGCTCTTGCGGGATCTTGTTGAAAGTGGTTCCTGTGATCTCTCGTATACTCTTGCCGGCAGAGTTCGGTTCAGGGTCAATATTTTCACTCAAAAAGGCCATTATACAACAATTCTTCGAAAACTTGAAACTACTATTCCCACAATTAAAGGGATGAATTTTCCTGATTCATTCAATAAAATGGCAGGAGAGCTCAATGGTTTGGTTCTTTTCACTGGAGCTACGGGAAGTGGTAAGACCACATCACTTGCAACATTACTGCATAAAATCAATGTAGATCGCTCAGTTCACGTTGTAACCCTTGAAGATCCCATCGAGTACATCCATCCTCACATCAAGGCAACATTCAATCAACGGGAACTTGGCAACGATTTCAACTCGTTTGCATCTGGCATGCGGGCTGCTCTGCGCCAGGCACCAAAAGTTATTCTGGTTGGTGAAATGCGAGATAGAGAAACCATGGAAATCGGTCTCACGGCTGCAGAAACTGGACATCTTGTTCTCTCAACACTGCACACCATTGATGCAGGACAAACCATCAATCGTATCCTGGGTATGTTTGAGCAGGAAGAACAGCCACAGATACGAAACAGACTTGCAGACACTATTCGCTGGGTTGTTGGTCAGCGCCTTCTGCCTAAGATAGGTGGTGGCCGAGTCGCGGCCATGGAAGTGCTTTGCACAAGTTTACGAGTAAAAGATCTGATTTTAAACGGAGAAGATGAAGAAAAAACATTTTACAAAATAATCAAACAGGGTTCATCGATGAGTATGCGTACCTTTGACCAACATATTCTGGAACTCTACGAATCCGATCTTATCACAGAAGAAACTGCCATTCGTTACAGCTCTTACAGAAACGAAATTGCACGAGGCCTTGACAACATCAAATCTTCACGTGGAGAAGCAACATCGACACTCTCTGGGCTGGCCATGGAAGAAGAGGAACAAACCCGCTGGTAAAGAGGACTGCAATGACCATAACTTGTCAAAATTGTCGTAAGAAATTACAACTCAGCAGCAAAATAATTAAAGGCATCAAACGCCTTGGATTTGGACGAACGCTCCGTATCCCCTGTCCACACTGTAAGGAAGCACTCGTCCTGAGCAGTAGCAGTCTTCCATCTGAAACCACGCATGATTCTTCGGCAATAACACCACCGTCCCCTCCTGATATCGCATGGCTAAAGGAAGGTGTCTTTGAAGAAGAGGAAACTGTTGAAGATATTCCTCAAACCTTGATTCTGGTGCCGGCTGGTGAACAACGAGAAAGCATCATTAAATCGGTTGAAAGTATTGGCTACCAGGCAAGTTTTGCTGAATCGGGCGCAGAAGCCATAGACAAAATGCAATTTGTTAATTATGCAAGTGTCATTCTTCACACTGAATTTGAGGGAGGCAGTTTGGAACAATCACCTTTCCATCAGTTTATGCGGGATATGTCCATGCTAAAACGCCGTTTTATATTTTACATTCTTATAGGATCTGAGTTCTCCACCCTCTATGATCTTGAAGCCCTTACCAACTCTGCAAACCTTGTGGTCAATGACCAGGAAACTCCCGAACTTTTGACCGTTCTTCGTAAGGCCATCCCCAAATACGAAGAGCTTTTTGGTTCGCTGATGGCTGAAATCAGCTCCTACGGCGGATAATCTCTAACATTCACACACACAAATATAACCATATGAAAAACAGATACTCCAAAGAAGATTATTTACAATTTTCACAATCCCTTGACAACTGCAATGCAGACCTTGCAATGCGAACGTACACATCACGACTTATCGGCCAAGAGGATGATCTTGTTCTGCATGGCGGCGGCAATACCTCTGTTAAATCCACACTCACCACTCTTCTTGGTGATACCTGCGATGTTCTCTATATCAAGGGCAGTGGCTGGGATTTAGGAGTAATCGAACCTCAAGGATTCCCAGCGCTCGATTTAAACTACCTACAACGACTTCGCCCCCTTAACACATTGTCGGACGAAGAGATGGTCAACCAGTTCAGAACCCATATGCTGGATTCATCTGCACCCAATCCTTCTATCGAAACACTGGTTCACGCTTTTTTGCCCCATAGATTTATTGACCACACACATGCCGATGCAATCGTAACTCTCACCAATATGGATCAACCAGAAACATTACTGATAAAGATACTTGGTGATAAAATCGGTATTCTTCCCTGGATCATGCCCGGTTTCCCACTCTCCAAAAGAATAGTGGAACTCTATGAACAACAGCCTGATATGGAAGCAGTGATTCTGCTCAACCACGGTATTTTCACTTTCGGCAACACAGGAGAAGAAGCATATAGCAAAATGATTCACTACGTCACTCTTGCTGAAGAGTATATTGCCTCATGCCAAACAGACGAAATAAAATCGCCTGGCAAAATATCCCACCTTTCCGCAAAACGTATCCTGCCAATATTGCGTGGCGCATTGACGATTACAAAACAGTCTTCATCGCAACCATTCTATCTCAACATAAACAGCGATCAGGAAATTCTCGACTGCCTGGAAGCTGACAGCGCACAATCACGATACACATCTGGCGTACTCACACCAGATCACGTTATCCGTACCAAAAACCACCCGCTATGGCTTGATTTACAAGACAAAAGTGAAGATGACATCGTTTCCACGATCGAACAAGGTCTTAAACAATACGACACCGACTACCACAACTATTTCACAAAACAGACAGAAGATAAACAGCTTGAACGTGTCTGCCTTGACCGTAAACCCAGAGTACTATTGATACCTGGACTTGGCCTCATAACATGTGGACACACTGAAAAAGCAGCCCAGATATGCAGTGATATTGCTTTGCATACGCTCCTTGCCAAACAAAAGGGCAGTGCAATCGCACCGTATAAAGAGCTGGATGCAGCCCATATTTTTGATATGGAATACTGGAGCCTTGAGCAGGCAAAACTTGGAAAAGGTTCCGCCCTGCCACTTGCCGGACAGATAGCACTTGTCACAGGTGGAGGGGGAGCAATTGCCTGTGGTATTGGCAGGAAATTGCTGGCAGCAGGTGCTCATGTGTATCTTTCCGACCTGAACCCAGATCGTCTGGATATAGTCTGCGATATTTTAAAACAGGAATTCCCAGCAGACAGAATCGGCGCATTGCTCATGGATGTTACAGACAAAGGGGCGGTCGCCAAAACCATGCAAACAATCATAGAAGAATGCGGTGGCCTTGATATTCTTGTCCCCAATGCCGGCCTTGCCCATGTAGCGACGTTGGAAGATCTTGATGAACAAAAATTCAGACAGGTAACAGAAGTAAATACCATGGGTGTCTTCCAGGTTATCCAAGCGGCCATTCCCATATTTAAAAGACAAGCTCGACTAGGCAAAGCTGCTGCACATATCATCATTAACAGTTCAAAGAATGTTTTTGCACCAGGAGCTGCCTTTGGTGCATATTCATCTTCCAAAGCAGGTGCTCATCAATTGGGAAAAATTGCCGCCATGGAACTTGCGCCCTATAATGTGCGAGTTAATATGATTAATGCTGATGCGATTTTTGATGATCACGGTGTCTCTTCTGGTCTATGGGATGTTGTAGGCCCTGACAGGATGCGTTCCCGAAACCTTGATCCGGAAGGATTAAAAGCGTACTACCGTGAACGCAACCTTTTAAAAACAGAAGTACTTGCTGATGATGTTGGAAATGCAGTTGTCTTTTTTGCATCTTCTCTCACACCTACTACTGGCGCAACATTGCCTGTTGATGGTGGAGTAGCTGCAGCTTTTCCCCGTTAACCGTAAATATTCGGCTAGCACCCCATCTTCGTTCGATCCGGCTTGTTCACATATGAACAAATATAGTTCACAAGCCGGATCGAACGAACCTAGGGCACTATCCCAATATTTACAATTCAGAATACGAAGTTATTTTTGAACGGGCTCTCAGCCTATTTTGAAACCAACCCAAAATTTTTACTAACACTCATATATTATACAAAAGGAGAACACATGCTTACAGCTAAAGATATTATGACACAGGACATTATTTCCGTTACCAATGA
>JAOZTO010000009.1:8906-15168 GCA_029942265.1 Desulfocapsa sp. | reverse complement strand
ATCGATATTGTCTTGTCATGAAAAGAAGGTGTAAGTATTAGGCTAGCACCCCATCGTCGTTCGATCCAATAGGTGTGTGGGGGAAAAGTGGTGAAATAGAAAAGGTAAGCATCGGGGGCAAGGCTTGACTCCGTCACGCAGTAGGCAGGTTGGTATAATTAGCACAACCTGCCTACAAATCAAGTGTTTCCGCTAATTGATCTTTGTATGTCGACAAACAGGAACACCAATAGCTTTCAGAATCATTCCAAGAGGACAAAACTTAGTAAAACCAAATTGAAAAAGATTTAAGCCCACAAAAGCTGTACCAAAAAGCCAGTACTTATGCACGAAAAGTGGGTTTTGGCCACAATCAACGCCAAGTGCCATGGTCAAAAGAATAAAAAAACCTGCGATAGTATGAATCCAGTCTGTTACAATCATGAACGTATGCTCCTTGTAAAGAGTAATATGAAATAGTAATGAGTATTGTTCTTTTTTTGAAAGATAGTTCCTGCTAACGCTTTTGTCCAGCAAGGAATACTACATCAGAGCGTTTTACTTCTCCATCGGCTCTTATTACGTCTTTTAGTGCGAAGAAAATTTAGCACAGCATAGAGCAAAAAACCAACCCCCACGCCAATAAAAAAGTATATCCATCCAGAGGATTTATCTTCTTCTTCCAATACAGGATTTACTTCGATATTCGTTACAGCAGGCATTATGGGTGTACTTTCGCTGAGATCAATACTGTTTTTTTCAATGATTTGTGTAGTATTTGATTTAATAGGAGCTTCTGCTCTTGCAGGAATTTTTGAAAAATGAGTATTTAACAGTTCAGTGGCAGTTGCATCGCGGATCTTACGGTTTTTGCTGCCCATAACAATGGCGATAAGACGCACTCCATTTCTTTTGGCGGTGGCAGCAATGGAAAAACCTGCTTTGGCAAAATATCCTGTTTTGAACCCATCACAGCCATCGAAGTTTTTGAGGAGATGATTGTGGGTGCGCATAATAAATTCTCCCCCACGAAAATCCCTTACTCTTGTGCTGATATATTTGAACACTTCAGGGCGTGAGCTTAAATTACGGGAAAGAATTCCAAAATCCCGCGCTGTTGTAACATCTACTTTCTGTCCCTTAGATGGAGGCAGGCCGTGAACAGAATGAAACTGGGTGTTTTTCATCCCCAATTCCTTTGCTTTTTTATTCATTAAAACAACAAATGTTTCTTTGGAACCTGCCACATGACTGGCAAGAGCAACAGCTGCATCATTGGCCGACTGAATCATCAGGGCATAGAGCAGATCCTCAATGGAAAATTGTTCCTTGGGATCAAGATATACTTGTGATCCTCCCATTTTGTAAGCTTCTTCGGTAACTTGCACCATGTCATCAAGCTGAAGTTTTCCCTGTTCAATTTGCTCAAGGATAATCAGTAATACCATGAGTTTTAAGGTACTTGCAGGATATACCGTATCGTCAGCATTTTTTGCAAAGAGGGTCTTTCCGGTATCTGCATCAAGGACGATTGCAGAGGCATAAGGTTCTGTGGCAATGGTTTGCAATGGAGCACGAGCCGCCAAGGTTATTTGTACAGTTAGAGTGAAAATGAGGAAAGTCAGAAGAAAATGTTTTGTGCGCATGGGATTACCAAAGGATGATTGTTAAAAAAATGGCGAGTGAGTTTAACAAATCAAAATAGCATACCAGGGAAATCCTTGCCAATCTTTTCAGATGTTCACTCGTATCATCTTTTACGATTTGTAATTTATTTTTTGACTTTGGCATGATTGGTGACGTAAAGTAAAAAGTGATAGTAAGGAAGACGAACACGCAAGAAGCTTGTAATTAAAGGATTACTCACATTAACAATTTGCTTTACAGCAGGAGAAAACCGATGAAACGTCAAAAATCCAGAACGAGTCTATTTTCAAAAGCGGCAATAGTGGCCATAACCTTGTCTTTGTCAGCTGCACAGGCTAACGCAGCAACTGTGGAAACCGAAACATCAACAGAAGCTAGTGTGGAGGGTGCGGGGATTACATTTACTGGTCGGGTAGGTGTTGGTTACCTCAATGGAGAAGCGAATGAGTATGTGTATTGGGAAGATAGCGGAGGACGTACAGCAAGTAAACTTACATGGAAAATTGACTCACTTTATATGGCCGGTCTTGGCGTCACAATTCAGCCGTCGCACTGGGTGAATATTAACGTCGATACATGGTTCAATGTTGGTGATGGAGACGGTTATATGTCAGATTACGACTGGATGGAACCAGCAATACAGGACTGGACTGATGAATCACTGCACGACGACACGAATGTAACAAAAGGTTTTATTTTTGATGTGAATGCAGAAATGACGGCATTTTCCAATGATCAGATAAGTTTAACCGGTATACTCGGATTTCGTCGTGATAACTTTGAGTGGGAAGCACGAGGCGGAACGTATGTTTATTCCGCAGGTGGTTTCCGGAATAGAACTGGATCGTTTCCTGCTGGTGAATTAGGAATTACTTACGAACAAACATTTAATGTACCTTATTTCGGTGTTGGGTTTAAAGGTGATTTTGATCGTGTACATCTTGGTGTAAAACTCATCGGAAGTATCTTCGTAAATGGTGAAGCTGTTGACCAGCACCACATGCGTGATCTCGTCACTTACGACGATTTTAGTGGCGAACAGATGTGGGGATTTGATCTCGCATTTGGATATGATATAAGTGATCGTATGGGAGTTGAGATGACCTATGCATATGAAAAATATGACACCATGAAAGGTGATTCAGTATGGCATTATAATGATGAAGGAGTGATTGTTGATCTGCCGAATGGTGCTGGAGCCGATCTGCAGACTTCAATGGCAGCAGTGAATTTTATTTATTCTTTTTAAGCGTGGTATAAGGAACAGATGGAACTAACCAATATTGGGAAGGCTTTATTGTCAAAGTCGGTAATGGTTGTAATGATCTTATCGCTGTCAGTAGTTGCACAATCCGGTGCTGCTACTGTGGATACCGAAACGTCCACTCAGGCTAGTGTGGAAAGTGCGGGGATTGCCTTTACTGGCCGAGTTGGTGTCGGTTATCTCACAGGAAAAGCAACTGAATATATGTATGGTGCGGAAGGGGAAGGATATACAGCAAGTGAGCTTACGTGGAAAATTGACTCACTTTACATGGTCGGTCTCGGTGCTACAATTCAGCCGTTGCACTGGTTGGGCATTAATGTTGATACATGGTTCAATATTGGTGATGGCGACGGATATATGCAAGACTATGACTGGATGGAGGAGACGATTCAGGATTGGACACACGTATCCTTTCACGATAGCACAAGTGTGAAGAAGGGTTTTATCTTTGATGTAAATGCTGAAATGACAGCATTTACAAATGACAAGGTGCGATTAACTGGCATACTCGGGTTTCGTCGCGATAATTTTGAGTGGGAAGCTCGTGGTGGAACGTACACATACTCTGTGAATGGGTTTCGGAACACATCAGGAACTTCTCCCGACGGTCAATTAATGATTTCCTACGAGCAAACATTTGAAGTGCCCTATATGGGAATCGGCATTGAAGGTGATTTTGATCGAGTACACTTGGGTGTAAAGCTCATAGGAAGTATCTTTGTAAGTGGCCAAGCTATTGATCATCATCATTTACGAAATCTTGTTGTTTATGATAATTTCAGTAATGAAAACATGTGGGGAGTTGATGTAGCATTTGGCTATGATATAAATGATCGTATTGGAATTGAAACGGCCTATAAATATGTAAAATATGATACCACAGGTAAGCCGGAGTTCCAGAGCGAAACACCAGTGGATGTTCCAGATGTTATCGGAGCTGATCTGTATGTTTCAATGGTGTCTGTGGCGCTTATCTATTCCTTTTAAAAAAGATATGATGCATTGTTTTAACAGTATATTCTCTGTTTTTGTATTCAGTATCACGCTCTTTTGCAGTGATACTCCTCTTATGGCAAAAGAAACTTGGACAATCAACCAGACAATACAAACAGAGACTGGTTCTGAAAAAACATCTCCGATCAACTATGAGATATCAGAATATGCCAGCAGTATAAAGAGTGAAAAAGAGACTGTCTTTATAGATTACGAGAGTATGCAGTTGTATCGTTTGAGCAGTACAACTAAGGCGTGCAAAGTTTTTGCTATCGATGTGCAGGAAGTAGCAAGCCGTGATCAGATGATTGCCGCACGAGTGCGTGTTCTTATGGCGGAAATATCTGCTAGAAATAATGGAGAAAAACGAAAGATAAAGAATCAGGATTGTACCGGAATGGATGTTTTGCTGGGTGCCGGACTTCTTCGTATGAGAACCGCCGCACCCATTACACTCGACTATATGGGACAATCCTTTGTGGAAATAACTGGGAAATATTGGGTTAATTCATCTATTGCAAGTTGGCAGACATTGCAGAAAATGATTTCTTATCGTCAGGCAGCTTTTTCCATCAATCCACTACTAAAACGAATTGACCCATTGGGATTGATGGGGACTCTTGGCGGTTTTCCTGTAGAGGGAGTCGAGCAGAGTAAAGGGCGGCGTATTGAAAATATTCTTGTCAATTTACCACTGTCAGATTCTTCTGCGTTGGTATTACCATTTGAATGTCAGGGAGTTTTTTAATCTACAATCCCTATGATGTAATTATTTTACAAAAGGAACAAAGTGTTATGAATAGTTTTGGCCATATTTTCAGAGTGTCTATTTTTGGTGAAAGCCATGGAATTCAGATTGGTGTTGTGATTGATGGTTGTCCTCCGGGGATACCACTCACTGAAGATGATTTAAAAGAGGATTTTTCCAGAAGGCGAGCGGGTGGACGTGGTACAACACCACGAATAGAACCTGATATTCCAAGCATTGTTTCAGGGGTGTTTCAGGGGAAAACCACAGGGGCTCCGCTCACTATCGTGTTTGAAAACACCAATATTAAATCGGGTGATTATTCCAACTTATGGGATCAACCACGCCCCGGTCATGCTGATTTTACAGCTCAGCAAAAATATGGCGCGTTCAATGATCCTAGAGGCGGCGGTCATTTTTCAGGACGAATAACTCTAGGCATTGTGGCAGCAGGAGTTGTGGCCAAAAAAATACTGGGTTCTGTTTCAGTTTCTGCAACGCTGATTGAGGCTGGTGGCAGTAAAGATATTGCTGCTGCAGTTGAGGCTGCAATAGAAAGCAAAAATTCCATTGGCGGTCTTATTGAGTGCCGGTGTACCAATATGCCAGTGGGGCTTGGAGAACCGTTTTTTGATTCTGCCGAATCGATGATTGCTCATATGATTTTTGCAGTTCCGGCTACTCGTGGTATTGAATTTGGTTCAGGATTTGCAGCAGCTTCAATGAAGGGCAGTGAACATAATGACTGCATTACTGATGAAAAGGGAAAAACTGCAACTAATTACGCCAGTGGTATAAATGGCGGAATCAGTAATGGCAATGATATTGTGTTTCGAGTGCCTGTTAAACCTACTTCAAGTATTGGCATTCCCCAGGATACATATAATTTCAAGGAAAAAAATGTGTCAACCCTCCTAATAGAAGGTAGACATGATGTGTGCATTGCAATCAGGATTCCAGTAGTTATTGAATGCGCTACGGCAATTGTTCTTGCTGATTTGATGATGCGAGAACGAAAGTGTTAGGTGGTGTCATGGCGATTTGTCACGGTATAGTCGGGATGGTATCGGCATCTTTAATAGCACGGTAGTATGTAACAGTAACCGTTCCATAGGGTTCAGTAGTTTGATTGCTGTTCGTACTTCAGCAGCCATTGCCGGTTCATCTGTAATAATACCATCGACACCAAATGCCATCATTCTGGCCATGGAAACACGATCATTGACAGTCCATACATAGGCCAATTTTCCAGCAGATTGAATACGTCGGATAGCAGTCGGTTTTGCAGTGTTTGCATTGACTGCAATAAAATTAACATCGAAATTTGAGAGTTTACCAATATATTGTGTTGAGAGTAAGCCAAGAGGCCAATTTGGACGCAGGGCTTTGAAATTTTGTAGACCAGAATATTGCAATGACATAATAGCAATATAATCCTCCATACCAGCTTCTTCAACAATGTCCACTACACGTTGTTCCAACTGCTCATTATGCCCATAGTATTTCAGTTCGATAAGAACACGACACTTACCTTTTGCAAGTTCTAAAATTTCAGCAAGAAGCGGTACACGTTCAGCCGAGAATCCGGTATTGAACCAACTACCCACATCAATGTTTCTGATTTCTTC
>JAOZTO010000009.1:0-8806 GCA_029942265.1 Desulfocapsa sp. | reverse complement strand
GGCAGTTGCAAAAAGAAGAATAGAGAAAAGAATTTTTGATAATAGAGAACTGGCACCATTACTGTTAATAATTGTTTCAAAGGAGTTGTTTTTTTCTGTACGAGTAAAAAAAAGTGTCAGAAGTGCAGCAAAACTTCCTGCTGTGATTGCTGTAATCAGGAAGTTGCTCAAACACCATAATAGAGCAAGACTACCGAGTACCGGCATCAGTGTGCCAAGAGAACTGAATATAAATGAGGGAAGTAATAAGCTGATTATCTGAATAACACCAACCCCCCCAGCACTTAATACAATTCCCAACACCACCCAAATGCCAAGTGTTTGAGTGAAAAGATGGGTGTCTTTACGCATCAGTTGTTCGCTTTTGCTAAAGCAGTGTGCGGGAGTTTCGTCGGTAAATAAAACAAGAGGAAGTGTCAAAGACCAGGATGTGAGATTGCGAGTCAGTACCACTGTCATAACCAGTAATATCAGACCAATGGCCGTTGCTGCCATAGTAAAGTTTGGAGGTCTAACCGACAGATAGTAGTTGATGTCGTATTCAGACATCATGACCCAGGCAATGGCAACGGCAAGTCCAACAAAAGGTACAATAATAAATAGGATTCTAAAAACCAGTCGAGTTGAAAACATGAATAATGTTTTTACGTGCCGCATGGTAAAAAGTAGTGCTGTAACGGAGGCAATGGGTGGTTTTTGTGAGATGGTAAAACAGGTCGCCATAAGAGCTGCCTGTTCAAAAACAAGGGCGGTAATTGTCAGAGAGGCAACAAGTATACCAGTAACCATCCCTAATGGTGTTAAGAAGAAATAGGCAATGTCAAGATCAGATAAGGCAGGCTTGCCAGACAAATTTAACAGGAGTTGAACCACTAAACCAGTTAATGGAGCAAATACAATGATGGCAAGTCCTGTGAAAATCGTGTGAATTACGAGGATCTGTTTGGTCGTTTTTTGTAGAATACTTAGTGTGTTTTTCCAGAGTATCTTAATCTCTTTTACCATTTGTTTGTTTGAATGATGAGGGGAAAGTGAAGAATGAGTCCAAATGTTAAAAATAGAGGCGAATACCAGATATAAAATTCCATCCATGAATACTTTCGTTGGAAGAACTCAATGATGTATCAGTGTCTGCTGTGACTCCATCCATGTCAAAGTATTCAAAACCTGTCATAAGCTTAAGCTTTTGCATGTAAATGTAGTAGTTTAACCCAATATAATAGGAGTTGTACGAATCTCCCTTTCCTACAGCAACCTTTTGTTCGTACCGTTTGTTAAAGACAAGGCCTGAAGCATCACTGCTTGAGGCATGATGGTAGCGCATGGCTAGCTGGATCTTGTCTCCTGAGAGGATCAAGTTACGGGCAAAATCATATGTTGGTAGGATAGTGATTCCAAAGAGGTCGCTCTTGCCTTCTGTGCCAGTAGCAGTTGTGATATCAAGATCTACTCCTAAGTTGCCTTTCTGTCCCTGGTGCCAGAGAGAAACAATGTGTTTATAGGGTTTGAATGCATTGTTGTCAGTGTTGCCATTGTTGTAGAGGTAGTCTAAGTGAATAGTACCTTTGTCGTAATACAACGGAGCGTTATGCGCAACACCCACAAGTGCTCCAAATCCTCCTTTGAAATCAGTGAGTTCATCTTCAATGCTACCGCTGAATAATCCTGTTTGGTAAGAAAAATGGTCTAGTTTTCCCTCCAGGTAGAGCCCGAAAACTTCACCGGGCATAATTTGATTGACGAGGAGTGCACGTTCCATGGTTTTGATTTTTTTAGATGAAGTGCTTCGTTCCATCCCGGTAAACACATAATCAAGTCGCCCAACACTTCCAGCAAAGTCTTTATCTGGTGTTTCCCATTTTACAAAAGCGTCATAGAGCCCCTTGTAGACTGGGTTAAGGTCGTCGTTAAGATTTGCTTGAATCTCAAGGGTGAATTGTTGGGAAAATTTGCTGTTAAAGCCGAAATACATCCTTCTGTTTTCCCATTTTTCGGCTCGGTTGTTTTCTGAATCTGCAATCCAGTACTGGCCATGGTATCGCCCCACAAGGGAAAAAGATTGTATGTAAGGATTATCTTTGTCGCTGTACAATTTTACAGTATCCCAAATAGTAGCAAAGTCTACCTGTGAATCGTTTGCTTTCTTGTGAAAGTCTGCCCATGCGTTTACGTGAAAGAAAACCACCATGAGAAAAGTGAATAAAACTGTTTGTATAATGGGGAGTGTTTGAGTTCGCATGTCGTAGTGGCCTGTTTGCCGTGGTTGTTTTTTTTAAAAAAATTTTATTCAGTGCTCGGGCAAAATAAAGCCTCCATTTTTCCCATGAGTTCAATAATGCGAGGATCGTGAATGCGATTGTAGATAAAATTAGCATCCTTTCTGTAGTCGATGATTCCTTGGCTTCTCAAGATATTAAGATGCTGTGAGATGTTGGCGTTGGTAGTTTTTACCTGTTCTCGAATGTCCCCTACTGACATCTCCTCATCCTGCAAAAGACAGAGAATCTTGAGTCTGATAGGATGGGACATAGCTTTTAGCAGTTTAGACATGGCGTCTATTTGTTCTTTTTCCATGGTACTACCTCAAAAAAAATTATTGTGTTGGAGGGCTTATGCGTTCACTTTTAGGAAAGAGGAAAAAATAGAGTATTCCAGACAAAAGTGCCACAAAAATATACATGTATATGTCGGGGTAAATTCTATTTTCCGGACGAAAAATGGCTAAGACAGAAAGAAGGGGGAGAATTTGATAGGCTAAGCGGTGGCTCGATAACAGTTCCCTAATAATATAGACGTGAATAATCGGTGCAATAAAGGCAAGAATCAATGAAATGTTAGAATTTGTATGAAGATAAATAAATAAAAGCTGCTTTATTGTAAGTAATGCGAGGATAAGCACTAAAAGCAAGGTTAGAAAAAAAGTTATTTGTCGGCGGTGTCCATTGGGGAGATTGTTGAGCAGGTGCACCAACTCGTACTTGTTTGTATCGGAGGCAAGTGTTTTGTAAATTGTCTCTTTGTTCTGCTTTTTTAGGAGCAGTAGTTTTATCTCTTTTTCTAAGGGGGGGCGCATTTTATGAACATTGTCCTTTGGTTGTGGCCTAGACTGTTTTTAGTATACACAGAAATAATAAAAAATTTCTGAGCCTCGCATATGGAGTTTTTTACTTAGCCATCTAAAGTTTGACCTTTTTACGAACTTGTCATCTGAACAGTTACAGTTCGGTGTTATGCCAAATATCGGGTACTTGCTGAATAGTTACATCCATCTTAAAGTCAGACTTTTTACGAGTGTGTCAATGTTTGGCAATATTTACAGATTCTTATATCAGTACAGGCTTTTTTGTGGAAAGGAAAGGAAAAAATTAAATTCTTACATAAGCCCAATTGATTTGCTGATCAAATTTTTTGATTGACACAATGGCAACAACGGGATATAAAAAAAACTGATCAATGTAAACAGTAAATTTGTACTGTGATTGATGGATGATATTAATTTAGCAATATATGACTTTAACTAACTGAATATAAGAGTTTATTTGTGATATGTGTGTTGAGAAGATGTCAACTGAACAATAAATTGAATCAAAAGTGGAGAAAAACATATGAGTTCAACCGATGATAAAATCACAAGTCTACTAAGTGAAGGACGCGTTTTTGAGCCACCTGTTGATGGGCGCGAGAGTGCTGCTATTGGTAGTATAGAAGAGTATAATGAAATTTATAAAAAATCCATGGATGATCCTGAAGGCTACTGGGCGGAACGTGCGCAGGAGCTTGTGACTTGGGATAAAAAATGGGACACTGTACTCGAAGCTGATTTTGATAAACCTGAATTTAGTTGGTTCAAGGGTGGAAAATTGAATGTTTCCTATAATTGCCTTGATCGTCATCTCGAAAACGGGCGTCGCAATAAAGCTGCTCTTATCTGGCAGGGTGAGCCTGAAGAAGATGTAAAAGTATATACCTATCAGATGCTTCATACGGAAGTATGTCGTTTTGCCAATGTATTGAAGAAAAAAGGTGTTTCAAAAGGAGATCGAGTCTCTATTTATCTTCCTATGGTTCCAGAGTTGTCCATTGCACTTCTTGCCTGTGCGCGAATTGGAGCCATGCATTCAGTAGTCTTTGCAGGATTTTCATCTGTTGCTCTACAGAGTCGTATTCAGGATTGTGAAGCAAAGGTACTTATCACTGCTGATGCTGTAATTCGTGCTGGAAAGACTATCCCATTGAAACCCAATGCCGATGAAGCGTTGGAAGAATGTGAGACTATTGAAAGTTGCATTGTTGTGAAACGGGGTGGCAATGATGTTCCAATGACTGACGGACGTGATAGCTGGTGGCATGAAGATGTTGCTGCAGATGATATTGCACCAACCTGCGAACCGGAGTCCATGGATGCCGAGGATATCTTATTTATTCTTTATACTTCAGGATCAACCGGAAAACCAAAGGGTGTTGTACATACCACTGGTGGGTATCTCACCTATGCTATGCACACCTGTCAGTATGTCTTTGATATGAAAGATGACGATGTGTATTGGTGTACTGCTGATATCGGTTGGATTACAGGACATTCGTATATTCTTTATGGTCCCCTTGGGCTTGGTGCAACCTCTGTCATGTTTGAAGGTGTTCCAACATATCCTGGCCCTGATCGTTTCTGGAAAATTGTAGAGAAATTCCAGGTAAACACATTTTATACCGCACCCACTGTTATTCGAGCGCTTATGCGGGATGGTGACGGGCCAACCAAACGATATGATCTGTCCAGTCTCCGTATTCTCGGTTCGGTTGGCGAACCAATTAATCCTGAGGCATGGATGTGGTATTACGTAAATATCGGAAAGGAAAAACTTCCCATAGTTGATACTTGGTGGCAAACCGAAACTGGTGGAATTATGATATCTCCGTTGCCTTATGCCACTCCGCTCAAACCCGGTTCGGCAAGCTTGCCACTACCTGGGATTGATGTGAGCATCTATACTGAAACAGGTGAAGAGGCTGCTCCGAACGAGGGCGGACATCTTGTAATTCGTAAACCTTGGCCGGGAATGCTTCGTGGTGTGTTTGGTGATCAGGCACGCTATAAAAAGGCATATTTCAGTCGTTATGATAAAACCTATGATCCTGAAGATGGTGCTCGTAAAGATGAAGACGGGTTTTATTGGATATTGGGACGTCTTGATGATGTCGTTAATGTATCCGGCCATCGCTTAGGTACTGCGGAAATAGAATCTGCACTGGTTTCACATCCGCAGATTGCAGAGGCTGCTGTTGTGGGTATGCCTCATGAAATTAAGGGACAGGCTGTTTATGCCTTTGTTACGCCAAATACAGGTGTAGAGCATACCGCTGAATTGCTTGTTGAATTAAGGGTGCATGTTCGTAAAGAGATCGGACCTATTGCAACACCAGATGCGATCCAGTATGCCCCAGGACTTCCAAAAACCAGAAGCGGAAAGATCATGCGTCGCGTACTTCGTAAAATTGCAGCCAATGACTTTGAGGATTTTGGCGATACTTCAACCCTTGCCGATCCTTCAGTTGTTGATGATCTGATTAACGGTAAGAAATTACTGGATAAATAAGATGGGATTTGTAAGTATTCGGGTTGGGTTCAAAACAGCCCCAACCACTGTTTGCCTGCTGATTATTATGAAAAGAACAGTTATAAAAAAACAGTTTTTATATTGGTGTACATCCGCAGTCTAATGGTAATGGCGGAATTTCTTATTGAGAAATTCCGCTTTTTTGTGAATTTGAAAAAAACAGTGGATAAGTAATGGCACAAAGTGGTGATGTTCATAAAGTGGCACCTGAAATGGCAATAGCCTTTTTCAGAGACATAATGCCCTTTAATACATTGGATGAGGCAGTTCTTAGTGATATCGCCCATCATTGTCGTGTGGATTTTTATCCCAAGGGAACACGTCTTCTCACCACTGGTGAAACTGATATCACCCATCTGTATTTAATTCAGCGTGGTGGCGTAAAGGCGTTTATCGAAGATGATCAGGGCGAAGTGTGTTTGAAGGATTTTCGAGGTGTCGGCGCCTATATTGGAGCCCTTGGTATTATTCGTGGAACTCCCGCAAATTTGAATATTGAAACGGTTGAAGATACCTTCTGTTTTCTTCTCCCCAAAGAGATTTTTTTAAAGCTTGTTGAAGAAAAGCCATCTTTTGCACATTACTATTTGAAGAGTTTTTCAGAGAAAGTGGTGAGTACTGCCTATAGCGAGCTGCGACATCAGAAGGTTTCTAGGCGGAGCGGTGAAGACCTATATCTTTTCTCTGTGAAAGTTGGTGAGCTTGTTAAAAATTTACGTATGGTTCCAGATACCTGTTCCATTCAGCAAGCGGCAGCAAAAATGGTTGAATTTCATGTGGGGAGTCTGCTTGTTCATGCGCCTGCAAATGAAGAGGATATTGTGGGCATTATAACAGACCGTGATCTTCGTGGTAAGGTTGTAGCCAAGGGACTGGATTATAACGAACCTGTGAAACAAATCATGACAGCACCTGTGCTAACCGTTCTTTCACAAACACTCTGTTTTGATGTCCTTTTGAAAATGATGAAGACCTCCATTCATCATCTTGCTGTTGAGCGAGGAGGGCGTATTGTTGGTATGGTTACATCCCACGATATTATGTTGCTCCAGGGACATTCGCCGTATCATTTGTTCAAAGAAATCCTGGGGGAACAGGAAATTCGGGGGTTATATGTACTCGCTCAGAAAATTCCAGATGTTGTCCGAGGGTTAATAAAAGAGGGGGCAAAAGCTGGTAATATTACACAGATGATCGCCATCCTAAACGATCATATCCTGGAACGTTTACTGATATTGCTCGAAGAAGAAATGGGAACCCCTCCGGTTGCCTATTGCTGGCTTCTCATGGGAAGTGAAGGGCGACGTGAACAAACGTTTAAAACAGATCAGGATAACGCAATTCTTTATGCAGATTCCGTAGATGAAAAAGAAAAAAATGCTGCGTCAGTTTATTTCAAAGCGTTTGCCGCCAAGGCAATAGACCATCTGGTTAATTGCGGATATCCTCTCTGTCCAGGCGACATTATGGCTACAAATCCAAAGTGGTGTCAGCCTTTGTCTGTATGGAAAGACTATTTCAGTCGTTGGGTTGATACACCCGATCCAGCAGAGATCTTAAATGCAACGATATTCTTTGATTTTCGATCCGGATTTGGCGCAACTGAACTGGCGCATGATTTACGCAGACATCTGAACAAAAAAGCACGTGCTAAAGACATTTTTCTGTTTCATCTTGCTCGTCAGTGTATGGCTACTCGGATTCCCCTCTCGTTTTTTAAGAATTTTATAGTTAACAAAGATGGCGAGCATAAGCATCAGCTCGACATCAAACAGCAGGGGCTGACACCCTTTGTCAATTTTGCAAGAGTGCTCGCTTTGAAAAATGGCATTAGTGAAACAAATACTCTTGCCAGACTTAAAGCTCTGCATGAGTCTGATTGTATAGATCAGAAGCTCTGGTCATCAGCCACAGATGCCTATGAGTTGCAGATGCAGCAGCGTCTTGTACATCAGCTTTCTCAAATTGAAGGAGGTACTTTGCCCGATAATCATATTAATCCAGAGCAACTTTCGGATCTCGAAAAACGGATGCTTAAAGACGCATTTACGGTTATCGAGCGTTTGTATTCAGTTCTTGATAAGATTTACCCAATTGCATGAATATATCTAATTTGTTTAATCCGTTGAAGTGGTTCGGTGCAAGCTCTCCATTGCTCCAGAAGAATAAAGAGTTTTTCGCTGATTTTGATCAGGCGCAGCCTCTTAGTGAGTACACTTTTGTTGTATGTGATACTGAGCTTACCGGATTGAACAAAAAAAAAGATGAATTGATTTCCATTGGTGCTGTGATGATCAGGGGACTTCAGATAGATATGTCATCGATGTTTCATTGCCTGATACGACCAGAAAATATTGATCCAACACAGGCAACACTTGTTCATCGAATAACGCCTGAACAGCTTGCACAGGCAGAACCTTTGTCGAAAGTTTTGCCGCAGTTTGTGGATTACATCCATGGAAGTTTGCTGGTTGGTCATCATCTGCCACTGGATATGCATTTTTTGAACAGGGCAACGAAGAACGTTATGGACGGTGTCCTTTCCAATCCTGGGATTGATACCATGCGTATGGCGCAGGGCTATAAACGGGTTCGTTTGGGGCATTATCATGAGCACAACCCCCGAACAACAAGTTATAGGCTGGATGATCTTGGGAGAGAATATGATCTTCCAGAGTTTAAACCCCATGATGCTTTGGAAGATGCTTTACAGACAGCCTATCTCTTTCTGTATTTAATTAAGAAATTTCGAAAGGGCGGTCTTGTAACGTTACGAGATATATTTCAGGCGGGAAGGACTGGTAGTTTTCGCTATTAATTCGGATGCCCTTTGGTAAATATGATTGTTGTTGATGTTGTTTTTTGTATAGGGAATACCCTGAACCCCTTGTTAGCAATGTGTAACGCTGAACAGTGGTTTGAGGTATGACTCATTGTTTAATGGATGGGAATCCATTTAAAATTTAGTTTGAAGGAGGAGTACTTATGAATGATGCTCAGAAGTATTGGCAGGCAAATATCCGGCTCGTTATAGGGTGTCTTGTCGTTTGGTTTGTAGTTTCATTTGGTGCTGGGATTTTGTTTGTTCACCAGCTGAATGCCATGGGGAGTTTTGGTGGTTATCCAATTGGCTTCTGGTTTGCCCAGCAAGGTTCTATCTATACCTTCGTGGCTCTGATCTTTTTTTACGC
>JAOZTO010000008.1 GCA_029942265.1 Desulfocapsa sp. | reverse complement strand
TTAAAAAACTGGAAAAAGCACTGGCAGACGTTAAACAGTTGCAGGGAATTTTACCTATCTGTTCCAATTGTAAGCAAATCAGAGATGGTGATGGGTATTGGAGTCAGGTAGAATCCTACATAAGAGAACATAGTGAGGCTGATTTTACTCACAGTATCTGTCCGGATTGCGCAGAAAAGCTCTACCCGGGTATGTGTCTGACTAAGAAAAATTCAGAAACACCTACTTGATGGACTTGTAAAAAGTCTGAAATTAAGATGAAGAGTTTTTACGAATCCATCACTTGAAATATTGTAAAAGAGCATGCAACGTAGTCATTGGATGCGGTGGACAACCTGGGATATACAAATCAACTGGTAGTAAACTGTTGAGATCTCCCACAACATCTTTACTACCAAAGAATGGCCCGCCCGAAATAGAACAACAACCACTTGCAATAACAACTTTTGGTGATGGAACTGCTTCATAGGTTGCAAGGACAGCAGATTTCATATTGTAGGAAATAGGACCTGTAACGTGAATACCGTCTGCATGGCGAGGTGAGGCAACAAAGTCGATTCCAAAACGTTGCAGGTCAAAGAACGGCGTTCCTAGAACGTTTGTATCTGCTTCGCATGCGTTGCAGCCACCAGCTGATATTTGTCTGAGTTGTAGCGATCTACCAAAAAGTTTCTTGAAATGCTGTTTTGAGTGCTCCGCAAGAGCTGGCAGAGAACCGCTGGTAAAGAGTGCTTCCCTGCTTGACGTTCCGAGTTCAAAGTTATTGCTGAATGTTACAAACTTTCCTTCAGATTGGATCTCGCACTGGCCGCAGAATGTGCAACGGCCAATATCAATTACCATTTCATCACTGTTCAATGCTTCCTGTGGACACGCTTCAGCACATTGACGGGCAAGTTCTTTGTCACAATCCTGATGAACCGTGGGTAATCCACGATAACGGGAATAGAGATTAATCGCTTCTTCCGGGTATTTTGTTGTTCTGTAGCCCTGTTCTGTTCTGTTTTTTATAACTTTTAACATAGTTGTCAGCCTTTACTTATATCCTGTCTTACAGGTCGAATCCGCAGTAGGAAAGGTTAAAACTCTTATTGCAGAGTGGAAAATCTGAAATACCCTGGTTGCGCAGGGACATGGCAAGTCCAGTCCAGTTATGAAATGATGGATCTTTGACTTTGTAGCGAAGAATCGCACCATCTTTATCGGTAAGTAGACAGTGTGACACTTCCCCACGCCAAGCTTCATTGATGGTAACTACAAAAGAATCAGGAGCAAGCGTATAGCCGGGTGCAAACGGAATCGGCTGAGCATCAATATTCTTTGAAAGTAACTCAGGAATGACCCGAAGAGAGTGCATGATTTCTTCACGTCTCACTGATGCTCGGGCAAAAACATCCCCAACAGTACGTGCATTAACATTGGCTTTTACCGTATCGTATGCCTCTGTTGGAAAAGTCACTCTGGCATCATAGGAAAGGCCACTTGCTCTTCCTGAATACCCAACTAACCCTAATTCTTCAGCAAGTTTGCGAGGTACTGTCCCTGTGTTTTCAAATCGTGCGATAACCGTATGAGCTGAGAACAGAAGGTCACAGACATTAGTTATTCCAGGAGTTTCACTAGCAATTTTATCACAGATAATTTTACGATGCTCAGCCAGTACCGAAAAGGAGATACCACCAGGACGAACCAATCCTTTACCAAAACGATTACCAGCCATGGTCATTGACAGGTTGAGGAATTCCCCTCTGATACGACCAAAATAATTCATTGGTGGATTAAAGGCAACATCACCACTAAGTGCCCCAAGATCACCAACATGACAGGCAATACGCTCAAGCTCAAGAGCAACAGAACGAATGATTTTTGAAGCCTCATCGACCTCAAGTCCTGCCAATGCTTCAATTGCCTGAGAATGACAGAGACTGTGTCCGATTGCGGTGTCGCCTGCTATGGATTCTGCGATAACGGGGAGGCGATTCATTGCCATGCCCGGCTGTTCAAGGAGTTTTTCTGCTCCACGATGCTGGTATCCAAGCTGGATTTCCAGGCTGAATACTTCTTCTCCGGCACATTGGAAACGAAAATGTCCAGGTTCTATGATTCCAGCATGAACAGGGCCTACAGCAACTTCATGAACGGAATCACCTTCAACGGTAAAGTATGGGTAGTTTCCAGGAATATCTTCCGTGTAGTCATTACCAAAGACATCATCTTTACCACGATAATTTTCGTGGTATCGAACCATCTTTAACCAGGGATGATTTTTAGGGTGGACTCCAAACTGCTCTGCGATTTCACGTTCAAACATGTGAAACTTTTCGTTTTCAACGGTGAGAGCAGGGTATTCATCGGCAAGGGAACATCCAGTAACATAGAGATGCAGACCTGAACGAATAACCGCAATGAGCTTGAGGGTTTTTTCCTCATCTTCATAGGCAAAAAATTGAACAATAAATCCGTTATGACGGGTTTCATCAAGAATAGTCTGCCTGAAAGTGTTAAAGTCCAGGTTAGGGATGTTGGAACGGGATACTGCCTCGCCGTTAGTAACTTGTAGGAGGTTATCCATGTATTGTGCCTCCAATGGATGAGATCGCACTCTGAATTGTCTGGTACAGAGAGTCTGGTAACCAAATTATAAGAGCCATCGATGTGAGTAAGAGAATAATGGGTGGCAAGGCTCTTGCCCATGTTTCAGGAACAAGTCGGTCGTCCTCTTTATTTTCGTCAAAGATCATTTGCATAACAAGGCGTGATGCCCCTGCAAAAATCAGGATCAGGCAGAAAATGAAAATAGTGACTGCGACATAGCGCCCTGCTTGAATAGCACCTAAAATAATAAGGAGTTCACTAATAAAAATACCGAATGGTGGAAACCCTGAAATTCCGGCAAACCCTGCAAAAAAGCTCATGCCTGTTTTTGGAAAAAGCCGGAGCATACCACGGGTTTTGTCAATGGATTTTGTCCCGTAGCCAAGAAGGATATTTCCTGCTGAAAGAAAAAGTGAGGACTTAATAAGCGAATGATGAATCATATGCAGCATGGCACCAAAGGCCGCTAAACCACCAATGCCAATACCCACCGCAATGATGCCCATATTCTCTATACTGGAGTAGGCAAGCATCCGTTTGTAATCGGTCTGGTTGAGTATGAAGATAGCCGACACCAGCATGGAAGCAAGTCCAAAGGCGATTAAAACATTACTGGAATAATCACCAAGTCCGGCACTATGCATAAGTTGGTGACAGCGATACACTCCAAGAAATGCACAGTTTAGAAGTGCCCCTGAAAGGAGTGCAGAAGCAGGACTTGGTGCCTCGCTATGGGCATCAGGAAGCCAGGTGTGCATGGGAGCAAGTCCCATTTTAGTACCATAACCTATGACTATAAAGATAAACCCTGCCTTCAACCACACAGAATTGAGCTGATCTGCCACATCGCTTAAAGATGAAAAACTAATAGGTACGTGGATATTGCTCATCTCCATGGAGAAGATAATAAAGAAACAGCCAAGAAGAGCAAGTGCAATACCAACAGAGCATATAAGTACGTATTTCCAGGTAGCTTCCAGAGATTCTTTTGATCGGCGCACAAAAATAAGCGGCGCACTCATTAGCGTTGTTGCTTCAACTGCAACCCAAAGCATAATGATATGATCAGCAATCGTAACCATGGACATGGCACCAAGAAAGAGTAACATGCAGGCATTGAAAGTCGGTTCTTTGCTCATCTCCACTTCAGCCATATAGGAGATTGTGTAAAGGGAGATAAATAAGAACAGAAATGACATAATAGCAAGTACCAGCATACCTTCTGGCGTGTTACTAAAGTATTTGTTGTGCAGCGGACCTGTCACATGGAACCATTCAAGAGCAGTGATAAGCAGATGAGTAATGGCAGTGCCAATAAGAACCATCCTGCCTATTTTCACAGGGAGGAAGAACACTGCAATTCCTGCAATAATTGGTATTAAAAAGACTAATTGGAGCATAGTTTCAATCCTTTAGCTGTCCCATAAGGGTAGTGTCAACATCGTCAAAGGTGTGGTTGATATCATTTAAGACAATACCCATAACCAGTACTGCAACAATAAGATCAAGAAGAACTGCAAATTCGACTACATATTGGGTGTGAACCTGTTTTGCAAGGGCGGTACCGATAAGATAGATACCATTTTCCATCATCAGGTATCCGATAACCTGAGTAATGGCCTTACGACGTGCCATAAGGAGAATCAAACCGGCTCCCATGGTGGTGATACCTGTAACCATAAGTAATTTATGGCTCTCTGAAAACATGGCAAGTTGTAGATGGTTGGTCACATATACGGAAAATACAATCATGATCAACCCAGCAAACAAAGAGGCATGATAACCGATGATCGGCTCAATCTCCCTGTCAACCACAACCCATTTTACCGCTCTGTACATTAGGCCTGGAATCAAAATACCTTTTACCAGCACCAGAAGCAGGAAAAATAGAAACAGATTTACATTGACCCCATGTGATGTTTCAAGAACCAGAGGAACTGCTGAGACAACAACTCCCTGGAAAGCCATAAGTTTAACCAGAGCCATAAGGCGGTTGGAACGCAGGGACAGCAGCACTGACAGAAGAATCAGCGCCAAGAGAATATTGGAAATATGTATCACTGGACAAACTCCATGGTAAGGATAATTGCAAAGAAGACCAAAGCAAAAGAGGTAAGAATAAAGTTTGGAACCATATCCATTTTATATCGTGCTGTTATTGACTCAATCAGGCCAACAGTTGCATAAACAAGAGTCATAATGATATAAAAAATTATGACATTGAATAAAGGTGTTCCTGTATGGAAAGGAAAGAGCAGACAGCTTACAAAGGATGAATAAAAGAGCATTTTAAAGAAGGCACCCATCTCGATAAGCGCAAGATCAGGACCACTGTGATCAAGAATCATCACTTCATGGATCATTGTCAATTCAAGATGCGTAGCAGGATCATCAACTGGTACCCGTGAATTTTCTGTTAAGAGTACGATAAATAGAGCAATCAGCACAAGAAAGATAAGAGCTGCTGATTCAGACCAGAGGTTTACTGCGTGGACTCCTGTAAAATATTCGGCAAAACTTAAACTGCCACTCAGTCTGAAAAAGAGCGCAATGATTACAAAGATGGTTGCTTCTGCAAGTGCTGAGAAAAACACTTCTCTGGCAGCTCCCATCCCTTCAAAGGGAGACGCAGTGTCAAGTGCTGCAAGTACTGTGAAGAACCTTCCTAAGCCAAGAAGGTAGAATAGTATGACAACATCACCATGAAAGGAAAGTACAGGCGGAAGCCCTGCAAATGGAAAAAACAGCAGAAGCATCAATGCGGTAACAAAGGAGACGATCGGCCCTAACTTAAAGACAAATGTAGTACTGGTTGAATAAACAGAACCTTTACGCAATAGTTTGATCAGCGTGTAGTATTTTATTAGCCATGGTGGGCCTTGTTTCCCTGCAAAAAAGGCTTTCACCTTTAAAATAACGCCCATGAACAGCGGAGCTAAGGCAACAGCGACCAGAAATGAAAGAAATGACGCTAAAGAGAAAGTAAAATCCATCGAAGTCTTCCTATATAAAGATAAGCATAACCACTATGGTCAGCACAATGTAACCAATGTAGAGCTGAATATTACCGTGCTGAATCCAGCGCAGTTTACTGAGTGCATACACTATTGGACGAACAATAAAGCGATTGAGTCCAATTTCCGAGGTGTCATGTATTTCGGAACTGTAGGTTGTTTTACCAGGGAAGATTTTATCTATCCCGGAGTATTTTTTCTGTACCTGTATAAAGGGGCGGAAAAAAGCAACCATACTGTCAGCGTATGAAGTTGCGGTGTATTGCATTCGCACTGTTGGTTGGGTAAAGCCACAGCCCCAAGTGCCTGATCTAGTGATTTCTTTTCCTGCATAAAGGATCTTTCTAAGGAGTACAACAGCAACAAAGAACAGAAGGAACAGTGCCGCAGTCCTGGCAATATTTGTCATAATAGGCATAAAGGAATCTGGTGCAAAGTCAGCAACCAGCGGAATTGCCTGACTGGCCTTAAATGCCGCCTGTACAAAATAATCGGGCCATACACCAATAATAAGACAACTTGCCGCTAGTATGGATAACGCTGCTCCCATGAAAAATCCGGCTTCACTTGCATTTGCAGCCTTATCACTTCGCGGTTCTCCAAGAAAAACAACACCGATAAGCTTGGTGAACGCAGCGGCAGCAAGAGCGCCGATTACAGCAAGTGCAATTACAGCAAGTGCCGAAAAAACAAAGGATGCACCATGGAGCGACAATCCGTGGATGGCACCGTAAAATATTAGAAACTCACTGATAAAGCCATTAAACGGTGGTAGGCCGGAAATTGAAACAGAGCCGATAAGCATGGTGCGCCCTGTCACGGGCATGGTCTTCATTAGACCGCCTAGTTCGTTGGATGCTCCTGTATGGGTTTGATGAATAACAGAACCTGCCCCCATAAACAGTAATGATTTGAAAATTGCGTGATTGAAAACATGGAGTAAACCACCGGCAAAGCCAAAAGCGGCCATGGTTTTATTTCCAGATGCTGCTCCCAGCATACCAACACCAATACCAAGAAGGATAATACCGATATTCTCAACACTTGAATACGCAAGCATCTTTTTAAGATCCTGTTTACCAATGGCGTAGACAACACCAAGGATACCAGAAAGAATACCAAGGCTGATAACAATCTGTCCAAAAAGAACAGATGTAGGTTCCATCAGAAGATAAAACCGCACAATACCGTAAATACCCATTTTGATCATAACCCCTGACATAACAGCAGAAACATGGCTAGGCGCAGCGGGGTGTGCGTATGGTAGCCAGATGTGAAGCGGCATAATACCCGCTTTTGAGCCGCAACCAATAAGGATCAGTATAAATGCGACGAGTTTGGTGTATTCGGGAATTGTGGCGATTGCGTCAAATGAGAAACTGCCGGTTTGGGAGTAGATAAAGCCAAATCCTGCAAAAATAAATAGTGCGCCGGCCTGGGTAAAGATAAAATAGATGTATCCGGCATCTCTGGTGGCCTTTTTATGAACATCATAAATGACCAGAAAAAATGATGAGATAGACATTATCTCCCAAGCAAGGGCAAAAGTAATAAGGTTGTCTGCACAGACCACAAGTGCCATTGAAATAATAAGCAGTGAATAGAAAAAGTAGTTGTTGGCAGTTGCAGCTGATCGTTTTGCATCATGCATGTATTGGTAACTATATAGCGCAGCTACAGCACAAATCGCAAAAACAGGGACAAGAAAAAATGCGGAAACAGTGTCTAATTTTAGTGAAAAAGAGAAGATTTGTAACCACTGATAGCTGAATACCAAAGGGTCGGAATGCTGAAAAATTCGCATGACAGCATCGTAGGTTCCAAGCGCACAGCCAGTGATAATGGCAGTGACTGCAACGGTTTTCATTACTGAATAGAACCTATAGGTGATGAGCGTTTGCAGGCCACCGATTCCGATAAATAGTAGTGCAATAAAAAAGGTATTCATACGTCCTCTTGTGTCATATGAAGAAAGTGCAGTTTCTCTGTATATGAAAAATATGAAATGATTTTGGTTCTGTCGAACTGCAAGTGGGATGATTCCCACGAAAACAACGGTGCATTGAAGCATCGTTACTGTCGTCGGTCACGGGAATAGAACAAAAGAAGTTTCCGTGGCTGGCAACTTATGAAAGTAAGGAGGTATTTAGTGCCAAATTGAAAAAAGTCAACAATTATTTGCTAATGATGCTCAATGGTACAATTCAGGAAAAGACACTATTGATCGAGAAGATTCCAACAAAACAACAAAAAAGAAGGAATCTCCTCGAATGTGGTATTGAAATCAATGGTCGGCTCGAATGTCAACACGTGGTGCCGTCAGCATTCGTTTGATGTTTTCTTTCAGATCGATCTGGTCAGGATTGTCTGCATTTTGTGCCATCAACTTCTTAAAAAGGTTCTCCTGTTCGATTGGATGGGAATATTCAGACGGAGTATCACTGGCAAGTTGCACATGAGCTGCCCAGGGAATAAAATAATTTGTTGGGGGAAAGCCGTTATGTTCAGAAATGTCAATATTGAGTCCGGCAATATAGAGAAGATTACGATTTCTATATTCATCTCCTCGCCGAATGGATAAGACTACACGTGAAAATTCCAGTTGCACGTTTGTTTCCGCAGCACGCAGAGAAGGGTACTCGGAACTAACAATATCAGGCATAAACTCCATGAGATTTTTTTCAAGTAAAATGGAATCATCGGTTTCGTGAAAGTCGGCCTTGAAATAAAAGAGGTCTGCTGTCAACCATTTGCCGATAGCCTGTTCTTGACCTGTTTCCCATCTGTAGCCTTTTGAATCAAGTTTGTTTTTGAATTCATCAGATATTTCATAGGTTTGAGTTGTGCTTGCGGAGGATAATGGGCGAATGATACCTTGTTCGTCATGCTTGACCATGTGGGAGAGTTTGAGAACTAATCCGTTTTCTACCGGGTGGGAGGTGAAATCAATCAGTGAATTTTTGGTGGTGAGCAGACTACGCCCACTTTCATCCTGCCAGAGAAAAGTGCGGTCACAGGCAAATTTGTAACGTTCAACGTATGGTGAGATAACATGAGTGAGTTTTCCACAGGAGACACAAAGGTCATCTCCTGAAAGCTGTGGTCGGTGATAGGTTCCATATTCCCCAGTGTCAGGGTCGTATCCAACATGACTTGCCTGTACAATGACTAGATCATCGCCATGCTGTGAGTGAGGGCCGTGACGACTTACTGCCAACATTCCGCCAATTAGGCCATGATTAAAAGGAAAGCTGCCAAAGTGTTTTGTGAGCAGAATTATGGGTAAACCCTGGTTTTCATCGGAACAAAAAGCTCGGGAAGGAATAATTCCTCCTCGGCGGAATCCAAGTTCTTTACAAAAATTGTACAATCTGGGAACAAATTCCGGATAAGGAATGGCGAGACCATCCACTTTAAATGGGGCGACTTCTCTTACGATATAGGGTTCTCGATATTTATTCAGCATGTGTTTTCGCCTCAATTTTTATTAAAAAAAAATCAATGTGAACAAATAATAACTGAATCACTATTCATTATCAACTGTTTTCGGAATAGTATCCAAACATTTACAATTCAGTGGTCTGGGCTGTTTTGAGCCCAACCCGAATATTTACGGAGGAGTTAACGCAATCCGGTTGTCAGATATATCAAAACGATGAGTGACAACAGACAGGAATAGTGACTGAATTTTCTTGACAAAACAAGTGCCACGTTGTTACATCTTGGTCATGCGAATCCTTGTCACTATCATGTTTATTGTCATTTTCCTGTGTAGTGGTGTCAGTAGTCTACCTGCTTGTTACGCTACAAAGCTTGATTGTGAACAAAAAAATACAAACAACTGCCCTTTCAGCGGCGGGGAAACCCTACAGGGCGATGAGGAGCTTCCTCCTTGTCATATGTTCGCACAAAAGAAAGAAGGATCTACAGCAACCACTCTTCCGCTTGAGCATTTTCAACGCCTGAAAATTGAGCAAATTCAACAAAACGTAATAGTATTACCAGGGTTTATCCCTTTGTTTAGTACTTCAATACTTCTTGAGGTGATGTGTTCGGTTCCTGTGCAAAAGTATCTTGCAGGCGTTGGCAACACTCCTCACAACCACCCCCCTCCACTGTTTATCCAACATCAGTCCTTTCTTATTTGATTGCATGAAGGTGTTGCAATCACCTGAACTTTGCTTCTTAATCTGAGTTTTTGGAACTCGAAATTGAGTAGTTGCGTGATCCTCGGGAGGATTGTTCACTGCTCAATTCAGGTTCAAAAGAATATCACTTTCGAAATCAAAGGAGACCAACCCCATGATTAACAGAAAGTATCTTATAAGTGAGCTGACAAAGCGAGGACGGAGATCTGTTGTCAATATTGGAATGGTGGCACTTGTCACCACTATTCTGATCTGTGTCACACTGCTTTCCGGCGCATTGGAAAAGGCATTTCAAGCACCATTAAACGATATCGGTGCAAACATAACCGTACAAAAATCAGGAGACGTACCGGAACAGATGGCTGGGCCGGTTTTGCCATGTTCGGTAGCTCCTATCACAAATCAACAACGAATTGAGATTGAACAGCTACCCGGAATACAGTCGGTCAGTCAGGCAGTTCTGTTTTGGGATTTTTCTGAGGATGTTTTTCAAATAGTTGTCGGCATGAACGCTACAGACAAAGCAGGTCCTGCCTTATTGCGTAGTGCTGTCCTTGAAGGACGAATGCTGACAGAAACTGACACAGAAAAAGCTTTGGCCGAAATTGTCTGGGCAGAGCAAAACTCCATTGGAATTGGAGACAATGTTACAATTGGTGGAGAGTCGTTCATTATTGCAGGTTTGGTTGATGCGTCACAAATTAGCCAGATTGGTACGGCGAATCTCTATATTCCTTTGCAGGAGGCGCAACTGATTGCCTCGAAAGCCGCAGGTGTAAAAGAGATACACAGCTTTGAACCACAGGATAGCAATATACTGTTTATTCAGGCAGATCGTGACAAAACTGAAGATCTGGCCGAGCAGATACGGGAGATGCTTGGTGAAAAAACCAGTGTTGCAACTCCTGATTCTTTTAAACAATTACTGGGGAGTATGTTTAACCTTACCCAGCGGTTTTCAGCACTGATATCAGGCATGGTATTCTTTCTTGCAATGCTTCTTGTGGTTCGTAACGCTTCCGCTGCAATCGCTGAACGTACTAAAGAAATCGGTACTATGAAGGCTGTTGGCTGGACGGGAGCTGATATTCGTACTCAGTTGCTGGCAGAAAACGGACTCTATATCTTTATAGGAACAGTATTGGGCGTTTTTGGTGGTGTTCTTGCTGCATGGGGGTTTTCCCACATCACTATTGCTATCCCGGTCCCTTGGGATATGGCTCCCATACCGCATTTCTTGCCAGGTGGTGCTGAACAGTTATTCCGGAAGGTTCAGTTACAGATGGATTTTTCTCCTCAACTGCTCGTATTATGTTGTGCTGTTCCAGTGCTTCTTGGCCTTGGCACAGTGTGGAGTGCGGGCAGAGCAGTTTCACGATTACAAACATCAGAGGTACTCCGTTATGAATGAAAAGTGTAAAAAAGAAGCAGTGTCTGCAATCACGGTTAAAAAAATAAGTAAACATTTTGGTTCGGTGAAACCTGTTCAAAATGTAAGTTTTTGTGTGGAACAGGGGGAGTTTGTAACACTTGTTGGTTCGTCAGGTTCTGGAAAAACCACCCTGCTTGGCCTTATTGCCGGTTTTGAGAAACCGGATACAGGCTCAATTGTGTTACAGGGACGTGAGATTGTCGCACTTGATGAAGATCAACTGGCCCTTATGCGAAGGAAATCTGTGGGTTTTGTCTTTCAGGATTTTCATCTTATCCCCACTTTGAGTGCCCTTGAGAATGTCGCTTTTCCACTTTATCCTGTCAAAATACCGGAAAAAGAACGTAACGAACGGGCACAAAGCCTGCTGGACCAAATGGGATTGTCAGGAAGGGCAGATCATCTTCCGGCAAAACTTTCAGGTGGGGAACGGCAACGGGTAACAATTGCAAGGGCTTTGGTCAACAAGCCATCCATTCTTTTTTGTGATGAACCCACAGGAAATCTTGATTCAACAACAGGGAAGGAAATTCTAGATCTCCTTGTTTCGCTTAATGTCGAACAGGGAGTTACCCTGTTTATGGTCACCCATGACCGTGAAATCACAAAGTTGTCTAATCGCTCACTTTATATGCAGGACGGAGAGGTCACATATCATGAATAATATATCCAAACAAATTGCATCATTTTCTTTTACATTTCTTCTGCTGTTTTTTGTTCTGTATTCCACCGCATCAGCTGCGACAAAGGTTGATATTCTTTTTATGAATCACGGCCCCATGCGCCCAACCGTTGCTCAAATCAAAACGCTTCTTGCTGAATATGGAGATAGAGTGCAGGCTGAATGGTACGATGTAGACCAGAAATCCGGAAAAACATTTAGCAAGAAAAAAAATATCACAGGCCATATTCCCATGCTGATATTGATTAATGATCAGTCAAAATTCACTATTGAAGGAAGAGAGATCAGTTTGCAGGGATTTCCTACCGGTGCCAGTCCCTTTAAACGAGTAGAGGGAAACTGGTCACTGGATGATTTGAAAATCCTGCTTGATAAAGAAGTAAGGTGAGTACAATGGAAATCACATCTCTTATTCGACAAGGAGTAAAAGCCGGATGTCGTAATTGGAAACGTTCGGGGTGGCTGGTGGCTGGCATTGTGCTGGGTGTTGCTTTTTTTATTACAATATCCTCGATTGGCGCAAGCTATACTGCACTTGTTAGTCTCCCTTTCAGTAGAATTGAAAGTGATTTGCTAATCCAACTGGGAGCAGACGGAAAAAGACAAATCAAGGAGAACGACAGTGCTATTAAACTGCCATTCTCTAATCAGGTTATTGATAAAAACATAGTACAAAATATAAGTGAACTTACGGAAATCCAAGAACTGGATAGTGCGATCCTTCTTTGGCATCAAGAAAAGAAAAATTTTATCACGATTACAGGAGTAGATAAAAATTCCACTGACAGAGGCCCTGCTAAGGTATTGCAATGGATTTCAAAAGGGCGCAGTCTGCAAAACAGTGGCGAAACAGTTGTCGAGAGTCATTATGCACGGTTTCATTCGCTCAAACCTGGTGCGACTATTCATTTAGGCGAACGGTTGTTTCATATTGTTGGTATCAGTAAAATTAAAAGCGGAGCCGCACTTGCTGCTGCAAATTTTTATATTTCTCTGGACGATGCACGGGAACTTGCTGGGATGGATAAGGATTCTGTAAACCTTTTGTCAGCAAGTCTTGTTCTGGGCACAGACAAGAAAGCAGTAACGCAGCAAATACAGAAGATTATCCCGAGCAGTCTTGTTTCTTCACCTGATTCCATAGGGGAGATGATGCAGGGGTTTGCGAGAATCAGCTCTACGGCATCACGTCTGTTAAGCTTTATAACTATTTTGTTTACTCTGTTTTTTACCTGCTGGCTTATTGTTGGCAGACAGGAGGAACAACGCTGGCAAATAGGTTTGATGCAGACAATAGGATGGCAGAAGAAAGATATTTTGCTCTATTCCAGTGCAGAAATTTTTACAATTAGTGCAATCGCTGCGATAGGAGGAATGGTGGTGGGATATCTTGTTATACAGGGATTCTCTAACATGGAAGTGTCTTTAACACTTCCATGGAATCTTGCTCCAAATCCGGAAGGAATGCATCAAATGAAGAACAGTAAGGCTATACAGGTTCCTTTACCTGTTACCTTGCAGCCTCTTGTCTTTATCTGTGGATTTGTTGCCACATGTTTTACAGCTGTTATTACCGGAGTATGGAACAACTATAGATTAAGCAGGGCAGGTATACGAGAAACTCTTTTTTCAAAATAAAAACAAATTGTCATTCTATTCGTCACTTTTTTTGGGAGTCCCTTTATGTCACCATCTGAACCGCAGTCCAACACAAATTGGACCATACTTTTTCTATGCTGGCTTCTTGTCAGTGTATCGACTGCCATAAGTATATTTTTCAGCTCTGTAATGGAGTTTGCTCCATGTGTACTGTGTTGGTATCAGAGGATATCGTTGTTTCCTCTAGTGTTAATTTTAGGTGCAGGACTTTTGTCTTTTGACAAGAGTGTAGTGAAGTATTCTTTGCCCCTGGCCATTGCCGGCTGGCTGGTTGCCCTTTATCATACTTTGCTCTATTCCGGTATTATTCCTGAAAGCATACAGCCTTGTACACAGGGAGTTTCATGCACAGAAGAATATATTGATTTATTTGGTTTTATCACAATTCCAATGCTTTCCTTGCTCGCATTTTCGGCAATTATCGCATTATTATGTATTTTACAGAGGAGAATGATTAAATGAAAAATGCAATACTGGCAGTAGCAAGTCTTGCCCTGATTTTTGGATTTATGTTTGTTAGTTCGTGGTACAAAGATAGGCAGGCTGAAAAAGCAAGTTTTATGGCACAGGAAAATATTTCAACCTTTGTAAGAGACCACTCTCAAACACTTGGCAGTGATGATGCAAAAGTGTATATTGTTGAGTTTATGGATCCGGCATGTGAAACCTGCGCTGCCTTTGCACCTTTTGTGAGGCAGATGATGGATGATAATCCCGGTCAAATAAAACTTGTGCTTCGCTATGCTCCGTTCCATGATGGTGCGGAATATTTTGTTACGATTCTTGAAGCTGCCAAAAAACAGGGGAAATATTGGGAAACTCTGGATGTCATGTTTAAATCCCAACCTTACTGGGCCAGCCATAGCAATCCGCAACCCCAGCGAGTATGGGAGTTTCTTCCTGAAGCAGGTCTTGACATGGAACGTCTCAAAAAAGATATGAATGACCCTGAAATTGCAAAGCTTATTGCCCAGGATATTGCTGATGCGAAGGCATTGAATGTTCGAAAAACCCCTGGCTATTTTGTTAATGGCAAGCCGTTACAGGAGTTTGGTTATCAACAGCTTCAGGCATTGATTCAGTCAGAAGTTAAAGCAGCTTATAAAAAGTAGGAGTGCATGTGGTTCCGGCAAGTTGCTGGATCTACTGGTTACTATGAAAAAATATTTGTACTTAACATTGTTATTTTCTTGTGTGCTATTGAGTATGGCATCTTGCGGCTCTGCCCCAGAGGTTGCAACCGTCGGCAAACCTGCTCCTGATTTTACTCTTGTTGATAGACAGGGAAAAACATGGAAACTCTCCGAGTTGAAGGGGCAGGTCGTTTTTGTGAACTTCTGGGCGACATGGTGTGGGCCGTGTCGTGAGGAGATGCCTTCAATGCAAAAACTGTACGAACGATTTCCAAAAGACACGTTTACAATGCTTGCCATACTCAACAAGGATGATCCTGCTCTAGCAGACAGTTTTGCTGGAAAACTTGGGCTTACTATGCCAATCCTTGATGATCAGAAAAATATTGTGGGAGCACAATATGGTCTCACAGGCGTACCGGAAACCTATATCATTAACAAAAAAGGGGTGGTTGTGAGAAAATTCATCGGCCCGGCCAGATGGGATTCTTCCAGATACATACAGATGCTAGAGCAATTTATAGAGCAGTGATACCGTAAATATTGGTTCTGTCGCAAAGTTACCAAACAGCTTGAGTTGACCATTTTTCTTGATCGATC